>SKRK01000046.1 GCA_007118525.1 Balneolaceae bacterium | reverse complement strand
GAACAGGATTGAAGAGATACTGAGAAAAAAGTTTGGGGATTTATGATATTGGTAAGGTTGGAGAGCCTGGATCAGATCCGTCGGATTTCATTGGGGAAAGGAGATCAATTTTAGAGGGTGTTATGATTTGGTTAGAAAAATCCGACGGATCTTGTGTGTTGGATATGGATTCCGACATGGCGGTGGAGTGGAGAAATCTCGGTAGAGATCCGTCGGATTTCATTGGGGAAAGGGGATGAATTTTAGAGGATGTGATGATTTGGTTAAAAAAATCCGACGGATCTTGTGTGTTGGATATGGATTCAGACATGGCGGTGGAGTGGAGAAATCTCGGTAGAGATCCGTCGGATTCCATTGGGGAAGGGAGATCAATTTCAGAGGATGTGATGATTTGGTTAAAAAAATCCGACGGATCTTATGTGTTGGATATGGATTCAGGCATGGCGGTGGGGTGGAGAAATCTCGGTAGAGATCCGTCGGATTTCATTGGGGAAAGGAGATCAATTTTAGAGGATGTGATGATTTGGTTAAAAAAATCCGACGGATCTTGTGTGCAAGTAACAGACGAATTTGAGATCAACTTTACAACCTCTTATCAAATTCAAATGCGGTGATCTCCGTCACCTTTACAAGCTCAGAATCCGGATGGTTTGGATTAATAAGCACATTACTCTCATCTCGTATAACTGCCGAAGGCACGATTAGTAACGGGGTTTTATTCTCCTGAATCCATTGGTCACCAATTTCTCTGCAGAGATGGGAATTCTGCACCAGGTGCCAGTCGGCCGGCAACTCCTTATCAGTTATGGAGGTGAAAGGGGCAGAATCCGGAATTTCTATTTCGGTAATTTTAAACACTCCAGGCAGACCCTCTCCCGATCGGTGTACCAGGTTTTCCAGGCAGGCAAGTGCACGGGTCGAAGCGGTGTAGATTACAAACACCCCTTTGGAGTTCCAGCGTGCAGGATAGCCCGATCCGGAAAGTTTGCCAGCCCGATTAGCTGTTGTTATTCTGTATACAAACACGATTATGCCATTGCGCCAAATTCTATCCGGTTCAGCTCATCGCGGATTAGATCGATGCCTCCGGAGGTTTTCATGAAAGAGAGGTGGGTATGGCCGCCGAGCCCTGCAGCCGGTTTTCGAGGGGAGTCTTTTAGGTATACAAACCAAAATTATTACGGATGGGCGTGCTTTTTTAGATGAAATGGATCATTTCTCTCTTAAAATTATCATTTTTATAGAGTTTAAAATTCTGTTATGATGATTGCATGGCAGTAACCAGAAACAGAAGCACCCATTTCGTTTTTGAAATATTGTACTCATTCCAAACTTTACACTTGCTTTATGGCTTAATTATTCAATTATTAATGTTTTTGAATTTACATCCAGAGTCCTATGGGAGATGAACGAGTAAAAATTCCCGAGTCGAAAGAGCAGTCTCAGCAATTTCTGAAGTATTTGTTGAGAGATGTCCATGCAATGGATAAAATGCTGAATGAAGGTTGGTTTGAAGTGGATAACATCAGAATTGGGGCTGAGCAGGAGCTCTGTTTGATTGACAAGTACACCAAACCCTCCTCCTCGGCAATGGAGCTGCTTGATAAATTGGGCGATAAAAGTTTTACAACAGAGTTGGCCCTTTTTAATCTGGAAGCCAATTTGGAGCCTTTATTATTCAAGGATAAATGTCTCTCTGAAATGGAGAGTCAGATCTTGGTGAAGCTGGAAAAAGTTCGTGAAGCCATTAAGTCGATGAGTGGAGATATTGCACTGGCAGGAGTACTTCCCACCATTCGTAAATCTGACCTCGATATAGAAAACCTGACACCTCTTCCCCGATATCGCGCTTTGTGTGATGCGATCAATAAGCTTAGGGGTGAAGAGTATGATCTGCGGATCCAGGGGGCCGATGAGCTGCTGATGAGATTCAATTCGCCTCTCCTCGAAGCATGTAATACCGGTTTTCAGGTTCATCTGCAGGTGAATCCTGATGAATTTGTAAACAAATATAATATAGCCCAGGCAATCGCAGGGCCTGTTTTGGCCAGTGCTGTAAACTCACCGCTGCTGTTTGGAAAGCGGCTTTGGAGTGAAACCCGGATTGCCTTGTTCCATCAATCGGTAGATACCAGAAAAGTAGGTGACCATCTGCGTGATTCAAGCCCGCGTGTTACATTTGGAAACAGCTGGCTTAAACAGAGTATCCTTGAAATTTACCGGGAGGATATTGCACGTTACAGGGTAATTCTAAGTTCAGAAATTGAGGAGGATGTAGAGAAATTGATCGAAGAAGGGAAAGTGCCTGAGCTGAGGGCGTTACAAATTCACAATGGTACGGTTTATCGCTGGAACAGACCCTGCTATGGAATCAGCAATGGCAAACCGCATCTCAGAATAGAGAACCGGGTGTTTCCGTCGGGCCCAACGGTAACCGACGAAATTGCCAATGCGGCATTTTGGCTGGGTCTTCTCAATGGTATGGACGATCACTACGGGGATATCTCACAGCAGCTCGACTTTGATGATGCCAAGATGAATTTCTTCGCAGCTTCCAAACTTGGCCTTGACACAAAATTCAAATGGCTAAACGATAAAAGATATAGTGCCCATGATCTGATAAACCAGGAACTATTGCCAATTGCAAAGGAAGGGCTGACGAAAGCCGGTGTGGACAGCGGGGATATAACAAGTTATCTCGACATAATTAATGATCGAACAGACTCCGGGCAAACCGGCAGCTACTGGATGATTAAATCGTATAACGAACTCTCTAAAAAAGTAACAAAAGAACAGGCCCTGACGGCTTTGACCAATGCCATGGTCAAAAATCAGAAAAAAGGAGAGCCCATTCATAAATGGGGTCTTGCCAAAACAGACGACATGGAGATGTGGCAGCCATCCTCACTGCTTGTGGAAGAGTTTATGACCACAGACCTGTTTACGGTACAAAAAGATGATATTTTAGAATTAGTTGCTAATTTGTTTGATTGGCGGCGAATACGGTATGTTCCTGTTGAAGATGACAGTAAACATCTCGTGGGTCTTGTAACAATGAGGACGGTATTTCGGGAATACAATAAAATTATTAATCAAAAAGGCAAGGCAAGTTTATCGGTTGAAGAGATTATGCTTCGAAACCCTATTACCATTCATCCCGAAGCATCCATTTTGGAGGCGATTAAGATTATGGAAGAACAACAAATAGGGTGTCTTCCGGTTGTAAAAAATAACAGGCTTGTGGGGATTATAACCGAACAAAATTACATGACAATTACAGGCAGACTTCTAAAAAGATTACACAAAAATCGGGATAAGTAAAATTCTCAGTGCTCATTCAGATTTACGCTCACTCAAAACAATTTAAACAGAAGGTTTTTTCATCATGGGAGATCAAAAACTTACGTTGGCCAAAGATCCGGAATCGAGGAAGCTATTCCTGAAACATCTGCTTCATGATGTGGAAGCCATTGAACTAATGCTAACGAATAATCAGCTTGAGAGTGGTATTACTCGAATCGGGGCAGAACAGGAGTTCTGCCTGGTTGATAAATACTTCAAACCTTCTAAAAATGCTGCTAATGTTCTTCAAAAAATTGATGATAAGCACTTCACCTCTGAACTGGCAAGATATAATCTCGAAATAAATCTTGATCCCTTTGAACTGAAAACAGACTGTTTTTCAAAAATCGGAAATCAATTAAGAAATTTACTTGTAAAGGCAGAAACTGCTGCGGAGAGCCTGGATGAGAAGATAATTCTTACAGGTATTCTCCCCTCGATCGATATCCGGGCGGTACAAATGGATTACATAACTCCCAAACAGAGATACGAGGCTCTGGCCACAATTATTTCAGAATTGAGGGGAGAAGAGTTTGAACTCAATATCACGGGTGTGGATGAGCTCATTCTCAGGCACACAAATATTATGTTTGAAGCCTGCAATACCAGCTTTCAGTGTCATCTGCAGATCAATCCTGCCGACTTTGCCGATATGTATAACTGGTCGCAGATGCTATCAGGGCCTGTTCTTTCTGTGGCTGCAAACTCTCCTCTTCTGATAGGTAAACAGCTATGGGCCGAAACCCGGATTGCCCTGTTTCAGCAAAGTATTGATACACGGGGTAAAGGATTTCATCTGAGAGAGAGAGAGCAAAGAGTAACCTTCGGTAACCGCTGGATAACGGGTGTGGGGGATGTTTATAAAAATGATATAGCCCGACACACGCTGCTGTTTTCTACAGATATTGAGAAGGATTCGCTCGAAGTGTTAAAAGAAGGAGGGATTCCAAAACTGAAAGCACTACAGCTGCACAATGGTACCATTTATAAATGGAATCGTCCATGTTACGGTATTTCAAAAGGTGTTCCGCACCTTCGCATTGAGAACCGCTATCTTCCATCCGGCCCTACAGAGCAGGATGAGATAGCCAATCTGGTTTTTTGGGTAGGGTTGATGAGTAATATGCCGGAGCAGTATAAGGGCAATTGGAATAAGGTTTCATTTGAAGATGCCAAAGAGAACTTTTATAAAGCCGCCATGTGGGGCATTCAAGGCGGAATGGTTTGGGATGGAAAGCTCATGTCGGCTCGCAGATTGATCCTGGATATCCTGCTGCCGATGGCAAGAGAGGGCCTTGAAAAGAACAATATTGACACAAATGACATTGATGATAATCTTTCCATTATTGAAGCCCGTGCATCAGATTATTTGACCGGATCAAGGTGGATTGTCAATAGTTATCGAAACCTTAAAAAAGAGCTGGGAAGAGAAGAGGCTGCAGTTGCCCTCACCGGAATTATGTATAACCGAAGGAAATCCGGTAAAAGCGCACATGAGTGGAAAATCGGCACTATTAAAGAGGTGAAAGACCTGGAAATCCATTTTGATATCGTGGGCAGCATTATGAGCACAGACTTGATTACCGTTACGGAAAATGATCTTGCAGAACTCGTTTTGAAGGTTATGGATTGGAGAAATATCCGGCATCTGCCGGTCGAAGACAGCCGGGGAAACCTGAAAGGAATTATTACAAAGAAGCGCTTACTTCGTTATCTTGAAGATGAAAAAAATGACCCGCTTTCAATTGCAGCCGATGTAATGGATAAAAATCCAATAACCATCGGGCCTAATGATGATATAAAATACGCAATGTTATTGATGATGGATAAGGGCATCAGCTGCCTTCCTGTGGTTGTGAAAGGCGAGTTGATTGGTATCATCACAGATAAGGACACACAGGCAGTTTGGGAAAAGATTAAGAAACGGAATGTTACGGGAAACTGAATTTTTGAAGACAAATCTGAGTACAACCGAACGCATACGCTGGAGTTCAGCCGGAGGCTCTACTGGGCCTGTAATCGTGCTGTTTGTGGGCATTCATGGCAATGAAACCGCCGGAATTGAAGCTATCGATAACATCAAGGAGTCACTAAAGAGTGATGAATGGGATCTGCACGGCACAATTTACGCAGTAACCGGAAATATCGAAGCTCTGAAGAAGGGCGTTCGATTTGTTGACGTAGATTTGAATAGGCTATGGGAGCTTTTTGATACAGAGCATGATTATTCCAGGGGTAACGGGTCCGATCATCCTTCAGAATATTTGGAAAGCCTGCAGATTAAATCAGCTCTTGATACGATTTTTGAGCAGCATAGAAATGATGGCAGTGAGTTTATTTTTGCAGATTTGCATACGACCTCCTCTGAAAGTTGCGCATTTATTCTGTTGAACGACACGCTTTCCAACAGGGATATTGCCAGGAAATTTCCGGTCCCTCAAATTTTGGGTATCGAAGAGAATATTCATGGAACCCTGCTGAGCTATATCAATAATCTTGGCTACAAGGCGATAGGTTTTGAAGCCGGAGCTCATATGGCCGTCGACTCGATTAATCGCAGCGAAGCTTTCCTTTGGATGTTGTTTCATAATGCCGGAGTTATTCAGCTCGACAAGCAAGCTATCAATTATCATGCTGAACAGCTGCAGGCCCACCCTGATGTTCCGGATACTTACTACGACATCAGATATCACCACTACATTGAAGACAATACAAAGTTTGAAATGCTTAAAGGGTTTAAGAATTTTGATATCATTGAAAAAGGGACACCTTTAGCATACGACCATGGCGAATTAATCAGAGCAGAGATATCGGGAAGAATTTTTATGCCGCTCTATCAACAATCGGGCAATGATGGATTTATGATTATCGATACCGTCTCACCTTTTTGGCTTCGCCTCTCCTCGTATCTCAGGAAAAGTTTTGTTCATAACTTACTGAAGTATCTGCCGGGTGTGAGTCAACTGGACAGTCAGATTTTCGAAGTTAACCTGCGTATTGCACGCTTTTTGGTGAAAGACATATTTCATCTGTTTGGTTACCGTGTAACTGAAAAAGATGAGTATACGCTAACCTGCTACAGGCG
>SKRK01000364.1 GCA_007118525.1 Balneolaceae bacterium | reverse complement strand
GCGTTTGGGTTGGGGGTGCGGAGTTTGAGTGTGTATCGGGGGGATTTGTGAGAGGGAGAGAGGGTCTACTACGCATGAAGCTTCGTAGACCAGGGCCGAAGCACTGCTTGGAAGAACAGCGGGTGGATTGGCTTGTTAAGTTCTCTATGTCAGAAATGTCAAATCTCACGTCTCAAACCTAATATTTCAAACATTTTTTACTATGCTATTACTTTATTTTAAATGATAATTAACTACTATTAACCTATCATTAGTCACCCATTAAAACTTAGATTTGTCCTGAATAGGGTAAATCCCGTATGTTGGTAGTGTTGATTCAAAAATCAAAGCAGCCCTTCCCGGATCAGCGCCCACTTTCTCAATCTCCCGGAACGACTATATTCACGGTACACGGTACACGGTACACGGTTTCACGTTGAAGGTTACATGCCAAATGACAAGCACGGTTCTACGATTCCAAGAATCTACCCCGAATGCGCTAAATCGCAGTTGATACCTGGGTATAGAGTCTCACTTCAAGATCGAAAGTTACACGCTCTTCACCACCTGCCCGGTTTATAGTTCCGGCTACGGTAAAATCAACAACAGGCATGGGTGTTTGCTGATAAAAATCGTTCAGGGCAGAGATCCCATCAGATACCACAGATATACCGGAGATTTCATCAGAGAAAATGGACCGTTCGGTGAAGAAGTCTTCCAGTTTGACATCGGTAACATTTACCAGCGGCTGACTTTGGCCTGCACCGGATTGCCTTACAGTAATCTGGCCCGTAAATGAAGTTTCCGGTGAGCTGTTATAAATTTCGATTACACGCATGGTTATGTTGAAAAAGCTGACATCTTCCACATCCCCGTCAACATCATCAATCACTCTTTGAAGGTTCACGCTTTCGGTTTCACTAAAGTTAGTATCAGCGGTATCGATATTGTAGACGAATGAAGTTACGGTATCAATTATCACGAGGTTATCCCGAAGCACGTCTTCACAGGCTGCAGTAAAAAAGCCTGTTGCCAAAAGGGCGAATAGAAATTTTCTTGTTTTATTCATGACGGTAAAATTTAAATTTCATGTTGATCGAAAATTTTAGCCGGTATCTTTTTTCAGATTCCAAATCCGACCGCTGCACTCAGTATCGAAGTTTTACCAAGGTTTACATCAGTTCGCAGGTGTAATAATCCCAAACTCAGGTTTACCCCCGCCACGCCCCGGATGTGATTGTCTGACCTGAACTCTATATCAATATCTGCATCTTCGTCAGCCGCAGCACCAGAATATGTATAGATCAGGTTCATGTTCGAATTCTCGTATTGCACCCCGCCATATAGGGTTAGCAAACTGAACTTTCTACTGGCCATGCCGTTTATTGCGAAAAACCGGGTGTCAATCATCTCTCCGATATTGAAGGTTTGATAAAACACCCCTATGGCAAGGTCAACCGGTAAATTTTTAAAGTATTGGTTTACACCGTGCCGTACACCAATTCCAAACATGTCGATATCCGGCGCCTCCGAATCGTCTGAATAGGTGAAAAACCGAAAGACCAGTTGCGTGTGGAAGATGTTGCCGATGGTAAGTTGAGGTGCAACAAGGGGTAAATAATCCAGGTTAAGCTGACCATTTTGGAATTGATAGGTGAGTCCCTCCGGGCCCTGTATAACAGCACCCCGGTCTCCAAAAATGGTGGCAGTTCTTACAGTCTGCTGATTAAAATGTGAAGGTGCAACGGCATTGTACTCTTCCTCAGCAGATCCGATTACCGTTGCCATACCGATGGCATCAATTCTGAAAGTTAATTTGTTATCAATTTTTGCAGTTCCTGCAAACCCGGAGTTCATATTTCCGGCAAAACCATTTAAAAATGGCTGCATGTATCCCGTTACATTTTCTGTTGACATTTGTTTGATGGCATCTTCAAGCTGGTTTTGTGCATTGGCAGAACTGAAGAAAAAAAGTGATAATGCCAAAAAAGAAAGGATGCCTTTTAAGAAGTAGGTGAGTTTACACATAATGCTGGCATTTAAAGGATTAATAAAAACCTAAAAGAAGCAGTTAAATAATGTGATCTATTTTAATAATATGCATTATCAATCAAAAAAAGTTAAAATATTTAAAAAAATACAGAGAATATTTGCATTCTTAGTAGCAGATTAATTGATTTTATCATCGCTTTATAATGGCACTAATACATACATAAGAGGCTGTTCTGAAATTTTGATTATGAAGGCGGTACACGGTTGTACGTTAGAGGTTACACGTTCAACGGTTAACGTTTGAACCTTTCAAGGGCAAGGCGCACGGCGCACGGAAAAGACGTTAAGAAATTCAGAAAAGTTGAAGGTCACAAGTACTCGCATAGCGATCTGCCATAGGTATACCTTACGTGACAGTTCAACAATTCTCCGCCGAAGGTACCCTAAAGCTGACGCTGACAGAAACCGTGATCATGCAATCTACATCGCCGCGCGGATGGACTGTACCGAAGATTTTACTTTTGAGACGGAGAGGGGCTTGACCAGGCAGTCGTGGAAGCCGATGGATTTTGCCTGGCTACGGCTTTTTGGATCCTGATCGCCGGTGAGGCCAATGATAATAGGCTGGTAAATCTTACGGATATTACGGGCAATAGACACACCGTCGGGAGAGTCGCTGAGAGGCGTGTCGATCCAGATAATATCGGGCCGCAGCTGCGCGATCTTTAAAATCGCCTCTTTTCCGCACGGTTCCACCCCAACCAGATCCAGATCCAGCTGGTAAATGATCATCTCCAGCAGCATCGCCTGATCAAACAGGATAGTCTGGAATGCGTCATCTTTTATGATAAATGCGGTCATTCTATTTTTCACTTACTCCAATAATTGCCTAAGTCTATTTCAACTCAATTCTTGCAGAACAGTTCCGGCCTTTTTCTAAAAAAGTTGTTGCCGGTCCATTACCCCTGTGCTGTATAGATAAAGAGTATTGAGCTGCCGGTTTGTGACAATTCTTAATCCTTTTTCGCGTTAAAATCTCCCAATAATCAACGCTTACCGCTGCTTATGGATGAACATAGTGCCGGGAATGGTCATCAAACAGTGCGCTACGGTAAGCCCTGTACCGGATTCAGCACCTATGCCACCACGATGTCACTTCTGTTTTCTACCATTGGGTTATGGAAAGACAGTTAACCTCACTTTTTCCGGCAGAGCCGCTATTGGAACAGCGCTTGGCCGCCGAACGCTTTGATGCCATCCCGCAATCGCCGGGCGTGTATCGTTTTTATGATAAACAGGGCGAGCTGCTCTATGTGGGCAAGGCGAAGAACCTGCGCAGGCGCCTGTTTAGCTACAAGCGCGCAAAGGCGGGAGGGGTTTCGAGAAAAGTATCGCGGATGATCGGACAGATCGCTTCGTTTATATATGTTGAGACGGAAACCGAACGGGATGCACTGCTCCTCGAAAACCGGATGATCCGCGGGGAGCGTCCGCCGTTTAATCACGCCAACAAACAGACCGAAGCGTACTACTTTGTCTACCTGAAGCCGGATGCTGTGGGACTTGAATTCCGGCTGACCATGCGGATTCATGAAGAGACCGATGAGGCGTACTGGCATGGTTGCTTTAAAGGGCATGCCCCGGTGAGGCAGTCGCTCGGCTGCCTGCTGCGACTGTTGCAGATGGCTGAGTATGGCGTTCAAAGCCCCATGCACCTGCCGGTTCAGCTCACCCGCAACCTGACGCCGATGCGCTACCGGCTTCCGTGGCGAGCAGGGGACTCGCCCGCACTGCAAAACAACATTTCACAGCTTCTGGAGGGATGGATCAAGGGCGAGAGCTGCGAGATCCTGGATTGGTTCATCGTGCAGATCGAGTGCGGCAGGCGGCTCACGCCGTTCCAAACGCTGCACCTGGAATACCACCTGGAGTGCCTGAAGCGGTTTTATGATCAAAAACTGGTGAGGCATCGCAACATGAGAGGCGACCGGAGATTAATAGGCCAGGAGGATGTGGACGATTTAATGGTTTACGCAAAAGCAAAAGATGAATTCGGAGGGTTTCACAATGGGATTTAGAAAGTGAATGAATACCGCATTACGTTTCAAGCTTTAAACCATACCTGCCAGTTGGTCACTCACTCGTTATGTAGATCTTGAATTAATAAGCCAATTCAGCCGCCACGTTGCATGCTGCGTGCTATGCGGCGTTGCCTTTTATTGGTTTGATCTCATTAAGTTCTTTTTCCTTCTCGTTCCTCTCTTCTTCAAGATCGTAATCATCCTGTAAACCCAACCAAAACTTAGCGCTGGTTCCGAAAAATTTGGAGAAACGTAATGCCGTATCGGCGGTAATTCTCCTGTTGCCCTTAATAATCTGCGAAATTCGAGTTTGTGGAATAAATGTTTCCTTCGCCAAACGATACGCCGACAGTTCCATAGGGTTTAAAAATTCCTCCAGTAAAATTTCTCCCGGGTGTATGTTATTCAACTTATCCATATCCTCTGTATTAATGGTAATCAACTATTTTAACATCGTAAGCATCATTATTTTCCCATTTAAAAATAATTCTCCACTGATTATTTATTCGAATACTGTGATATTCATTCATATTACCCTTCAGCTTTTCCAGTCTGTTTGCAGGAGGAATTCTTAAATCATTTATGTTCTGCGAGTTATTTATCATTCTCAATTTTCTGCGGGCAACATTCTGAATTTCATTTGGTAACTTCTTCGATCGAATTCCATTCCAAATTTTTTCGGATTCCTTATCTCCAAATTCTTTTATCATTAATAATGAATTACGTTACTAACGCGAAAGGTAAGTAATTTATTCATATCTCTCAAATTTTGGGTATGGTTTATAACGTATAGACCAACCTTATTACTTCCAGTTCGAACTCAAATCGGATTTCTTAACCCCTCCTGCTCCGCCGGCTGGCGGAGCAGGGGGGCAGCCGCCAAGTCCGCCAGGGACCACCAAGATCCTGCGCTCTCACCCCCTCTCTCACTCATACACTCTGTTTTTAGACCTTGAATTTAATAAGCCAATCCAGCCGCTGTTCTTCCGAAGCAGTGCTTCGGCCCTGGTCTACGAAGCTTCATGCGTAGTAGACCCTCTCTCTCTAGAGTGTCTACAACATCCACACAAGATATCCTGCGATAAGTGTACCGGCCAGCGCAATGCCGTAGCAGAAGGTGAAAATATAGATTGCCAGGTGTTTGAGCATCAGCCCGTCGTACAGTGTATATCGCAAACGGTGTGCCCAGTGGAAGAGTGAAAATGTTATCAGTACAAAGAGATAGATCCGGGAAATGGGATGCTGAGCCAGCCGCAGCAGACTCTCATAGTCTGGTGCAATAACCCATCCGAGAGGAATGGCAATTCCGAATAGAAGCACATGAACAGGTATAAAAAAAGCCGACAGGGTACCACCCGCCCCGAAGAGCGTCCACCAGAATGGATCGTTGGATCTTTTTGCTGACATGGGTTGAAAATTTCAGATTTTAATTGAACTGTAAATAATTTTTTTGATGATGAATGAACTATATCATGATATCGCAGCCGGCCCTTTTTATGCTCCCAAAATTATCCACAAGATGGCTGCGGAAAAGAGAATCCACATCACAAAATTTCCGGCAATGATTGCCGAACCGGGCACCCTTCTTTTACCCACTTTCACGACCATGGCGCTTGGTGCCAGTTTGAACCAGGTAATGGTATGATAGAGCACAAATACAAAAATAAGCAGATGCATTGTGATGGAAAACGGTGTGGAAAAAGTGGCGATAAGCGCCTCCCATGCCTCAGGTCCCTGCCGAAGGGCATTCAGCTTAATGATCAGAATTACGGCATAGGCCGCCACAAAAATACTGGTCAGTTCCCGGATAATAAACATCAGGTAGGTTTTCCTCTTCAGAAACCAAAAGATTGACATCTTATTCTGATAAGGCTCCGGGCGGTATTTTTCGTATTTATTCAAGGTTCCGTGTTCAGGGTTCAGGTTTACTGATTGCTTCGATTTGCTTCGATTTCTTTACGAGATCGGAGCTTTTATTTTTGCGGTGATTGTGAAATCGATCTGAGCGTTGATGTTGAGGCTGTCCAAAAAGTATATTTACATACAGCTCAACTTAAATTATTTAGTTTATCTTAAAAAGATGTAGCAGAAATTCTTCGTGTTGCTTAGTTCCGCCGACCGGCGGATTCGTGGCAAAAACCGGCTACTGGATTACCACCCCCATAGGGATCCCTTTGGGAGAAGGCTCAAAGACTCGAAGGTTCACGAAGTAACCTTTAATTATTAAGGCATCCATAAATTAAATGTATCTTTTTGGACAGCCTCGGATTATTTTTTTCCAAAGGGCATGATTACGGAAGTCCACCACTGGGTGGTTCCGGCAACTTTGTATCGCTGGATCGCTCCGGCCGGATCAACCCCTTTCGGGCACACTTCACTGCATTCGCCTACAAAGGTGCATTCATAAATGCCATGATCGG
>SKRK01000193.1 GCA_007118525.1 Balneolaceae bacterium | reverse complement strand
TCATGCTGTGCCTGCATAAGGCGGTCATCCAGGCGGGCAATCACACCGCCTTTACGAACCCTTTCACCTCTTTCCCGGATAGAAAGTATCCTTCCGGAAGATTCAGCAGATATGGTTGCATCATCGATAGCCTCCACATTTCCGGATAACCTGATAAAATCTTCAAATCTATCCTTCTCTACGGTAACTGTCTCTACAGGTATTAACCGCGTTTCATTGTTGTTTCCATTTTGTCCATTTTCATTACTGTTATCACAAGATATCAGCAGAAAGGCAATTGTTAGTATTGAAAGAATTTTTGTCCCTTTATTCAACATAGTGGTATGGGTAGTGATTGAATTATTTAATTGATTCGATCGGTGATTACCGGTTTCCCGATTGCCTTCTCATATTGGCTAACGGCAACCAGATAGTCATGAACAGCCGACAGGTAGTTAAGTCTGCTTTGGTCTAACAGTGATGATGCCTGGCGTTCTTCCAGAGGTGTACCTGCACCCTCCTGAAGTCTTTTTCTGGAAAATTCGTAGTTCAATTCAGCCTGTTCAATATTTCTTTCCTGGCTTTGAATTCGCCTTAAGGCCGTTTCCACATTTCGTATTGCCTGTTCTATTTCAAGATAGATTGCATTTTTTTGGAACTCCCTGTCGAGTTCTGCCTGCTTGATTTCAATCTGGTTTTGCTGAACTCTCATTCGCGTCTGAAAGCCACTGAAAATATTCCAGTTTAACCGTAAACCCACAGCTACAGCCGGATTCCAGTAAGAATCATCCAAAAAGTTTCTGGATTCAGAAGTAAATGAAAAGTCTTCACCTTCAACCGGCGACACTACCAATCGATTTGATGGTACTTGCCCTATATAAGCCGCATTGGCAAATGCACTAACCGTTGGGAAAAAACCGGATCTGGTGATATCTCTTTCAACGTTAAGAAGATCTATAAGCCCTTCGGTTTGACCGAGATCAGGCCGTTGCTGAAGCGCCAGCTCATAAGAGATATCCGGATCAAGCTGCTCGGGGTAGAGCTCCTCCTGATATTCAAGAGCACCCCTTAAATTAATCTGTTTATTGGGGGATAAGCCAAGCTGAAGTGCCAGGTTCTTTACTGCCAGATCAGCTTGATTTTCTGCTTGTATCAGGTTTGTTTCAAGGTTTACCAATTCCACCTCGGCACTGATTCTGTCATATTTCGATAATATACCCGCTTCAACCGAACGCCTGGTATCTTCAACAGTTTCTCTCAATCTACTAACGCTCGACTCCAGCACGTCGGCCTGTTCTTTAGCTAGCAGTGCCGAATAAAAGGAATTCCGGACCTGGTTTACAACGTTTTGCTGCTCCTGTTCAAATTGATCTTCACCTAATTTTTTAAACTGCCTCGCTCCACGAATAGCTGCAAACGCAGCTCCATTGTAAATAGCCTGAGTGATTGAAACTCCGAAATCAAACTGGTTTTCTACAGCAAACGGGTTAGTTCCATCCATACCCGGAGGAGTCAGCCCTGCATCCCTATATCCCTGCCTTTGCCGGTCTATAAACTCATCCAGCGGAATGGGGCTTGTATCAGGATCGCCGTCTGTTCGAGCCTGTTCATTAAAGGCAAGCCACTCTATAGCTCCAAGTGTTTCAAATAGTCCCCCCGCATCTGAACCTGCAAATGGGTTGGGGGTTCTAATGTTTCTGGTATAGTTGCCCGATGCATTTACCTGCGGATAAACAGATCCCCACGCTTCCCTGATCTGCAAAGAGGCAATATCCAAATTCAGCAACCCTTTTTTGATCATGTAATTGTTTACAAGTGCAATCTGAACTGCCTCCTCTACTGTAATAGATATTTCATCCTGTCCTGCAGTTGCATTTTGAGCAAGCACGTCCGCTACAATCATAAACGGCAGCAATAAAACCGTTAGTAAGAGCTTCTTGAAATTGTTTTTACACATGAATTATATTTGACTGTAATTTTTTTTTGATCAATCAGCATCGTCTTACGATCTGATAATTTCTTTGTTACACTTATTTTTATGACTTGTGGTCATCACTCCGCATACCACTCCCAATCAATTCAATAAAGTTTTTTACAAGTGATTCAAGGCTGAAAGAGACATCATCCAAAATTTTCATATGATCTTTTTTTTCTTTCAGAAAGGCAATATGAACCACTCCTTTAGAAGCGCCCCAGATTATCAATCCCAATTCGCGGGGATCGTAGCTGTCCTTAATCGAACCGTCCTGCATACCCACTTGCAGCGCTCTTACAATATAGGCCATGGCTTCTCTTGCATACTCTTCACATTGTGCTGCAAGCTCGCTGCCGGCGAGTTTCTCTTCGCCGATTAAGTTTTCATAGTAGTTAAATGCCGAAAAATAGATCGGGTATGTTTTAACAAAATCAAGATAAACCATTCCAAGCTTTTTAATCATATCAATACCCTTAAGATCTTCTGCAAGAACTTTACTCATCAGTTGATTCAACTTTTTTGAGCCCCTTTCACAGATTGCAAGATAGATTGAAGCCTTACTTTTAAAGTGTAGGTATAGAGTTCCTTTTCCTAATTCTGCTTTTTCAGCAACCGCGTCCATAGTGGCACCTTCAAAACCATAATTGGAAATCACTTCTTCCGCTGTGTCGATAATCAACTCACGGCGGGCAATTCTTTCACGCTCTTTCCTGGATAACTTTTTCATTTACTGACTATTGGTCATATTTTGAATGATAGTCATAAAAAGTAAGAAGTTCATGAATAAGTTCCTACGTTTTTCGGAAAATTTTGTTCAACAGAATCAGGTTGTAATACTGTGAAAAAGTAGTACAAAATTTTTCTGTAGCACGTATACTTAAGCCGCTCAAACGTGTAAAACTTTTGCCCTCAATTTATTTATCTTCATTCGCCAAATATCACGTGAATGAACGAAGAAAGAAAAAACCTCCTTACCGATCTATCCCTGATTTTTATAGCTTTGGTTTGGGCTTTGAATTTCACGGTTGTAAAGGCTACACTTGCCGAAATTGATCCTTATACATTTAATGCCTTAAGATTTATCCTGGCCTCACTATTTATTTGGTGTGTAATTGCCAAACGCGGTGCCTGGTTCACCATTGACAAAAAAGACTGGTTCCCCCTCATTTTTCTAGGCCTTGTTGGGAATGTACTTTATCAGTGGCTATTTATTGTGGGCATCGACCTGACACTGGCTGCAAATGCTGCCGTATTGCTCGGCACCATTCCAATTTGGGTTGGAATAATTTCTCATTTTCTCTCCATCGAACTTTTGAACCGGTTAAAAACGATTGGTGTATTTCTAGGCTTTTCAGGCGTTCTATTCATCATTATTTATGGAAAGAATCCAATTACTTTTGGTTCAGACACGTTTGTCGGCGATATCGCAATTGTGACTGCAGCCGTAGTATGGGCCACATTCACAATTTTCTCAAAACAGCATTTAGTTCGATATACTCCGCTGCAATTTTCAGCTTTCATGACTACTCTTGGCGCGATTACCCTGACACTGATTGCCATCCCATACTCTAAAGAAACCGCATGGGAAAGTGTATCGGCAGCAGCATACGGAGGGGTTGTCTACAGCGGATTACTTTCCATCGGACTTGCCTATCTGATCTGGAATAACGGTCTTCGGCGGGTTGGTGCCGTAAGAACAGCTGCTTACCAAAATCTGGTACCGGTTTTAGGACTTCTGTTCGGGATCATCCTATTGGGTGAGAATCTTGAGCTGTTGCAGTATATCGGCTCAGCCATTGTAATAACGGGAATATTAATTACAAGGCACGGTGGCAGAGTTCAAAAATTGTAATATGGCTCACGGAAATTTTGAAGCCGTTGATAAGACAGATAGGTAAACCTTAAATCCTCGTGCCTCCACTCAGCAGATAAAGCACCGCCATTCGAACGGCAACGCCGTTGGTGACCTGGTTCAGTATCATCGCCCGGTCGCTGTCGGCCACATCACTCTCCATCTCAACGCCGCGATTAATCGGCCCGGGATGCATCACTACAAAGTCGGGATATTTTTCAAGATGGCTCATCTTTATCCCAAAGGTCTCATGATACTCCCTGAGGCTTGGGAAAAGATCAGTCCCGCCGCCAATACGCTCCATCTGAATTCTGAGAGCCATGGCAATATCACACCAGGCCAGTGTTTCATCCAAATTGTACGATACGGCAGCTCCCAATGATTCTACAAATCGCGGCATTAGCGATTTAGGGCCGCACACAACCACTTCAGCTCCCACTTTCACCAAACCGATAATATTCGATCGCACAACACGGCTGTGAGAGATATCCCCGATTATGGCAACTTTTCTGCCATTCAGATCAGGATAAACCTGCTGCATGGTGAACATATCGAGCAGTGCCTGGGTAGGGTGTTCGTGTGCGCCATCGCCTGCATTGATGATAGAGGCATCCACACAACGCGTGAGAAAGTGAGGCACTCCGGGGCTTTCGTGACGGCTAACCACCATATCAATTTTCATGGAGCTGATATTCCGGATGGTATCCTTCAGCGACTCACCTTTTTTGGTACTCGAGGTGCTGGCCGAAAAATTGACCACATCGGCCCCCATTCTCTTTTGGGCCAGTTCAAAAGAGAGCCGCGTGCGGGTACTGTTCTCATAAAAGAGATTTACAATGGTTTTATCCCTCAGGGTCGGGATTTTTGGAACTGGACGATCGAGCACTTCACGAAATGTTTTGGCCTGTTCCAGCACATAGAGAATATCATCAGCAGAATAATCCGCCAAACCTAAAAGGTGCTTCTGCGAAAAAGGGTGGTCATTCAATTTGATTTCACTCATTCCCGGCCTCCGTTCCTTTTACTACGTAAACTGCATCTTCGCCATCCAAATCTTTTACTTTTACCCGAACTTCTTCATCTGCATGTGTGGGTACGGTGAGTCCAACATAATCGGCAGTAACGGGAAGCTCGCGATGTCCGCGGTCGATCATGCAGCAAAATTTAATACTTCGCGGCCGACCATAGGCCATAAGAGCGTCCATTGCCGAACGTACGGTTCGTCCGGTGTAGAGAACATCATCCACCAGAATCACATCGCGGTTGTAGAGGTCAAATGGAATTTCGGTAACCTTTACTTCAGGCATCTTCAGCTTTGAGCGAAAATCATCCCTGTAAAAGGTTACGTCTAAAACGCCAAAGTCGGGAGATGTACCCAATTCGTTTTCAATGATCTTCATAATTCTGCGGCCCATATAAACGCCACGCGTCTGCATTCCAATAATGGCAGGTTCTGAAGGATCGTCATACGGTTCGAGAAACTGATGGGCAAATCGCAGGTAGGTGCGATTCAGATCCTCTTCCGTCATGATTTTAGCTTGTTCCAAAGATTTACCTCGGCTTATTTTTGTGTGCAAAATTAGGGATTGTGGGAATGGTTTACAATTCAGAAATCTTAAGGCATGGAGCCGCTATGATCCGTAACTTTAGCCTCTTTTCTAACCATTCACCATGTCGCCCGAACAGAACCGTAAATTACTACTTATTTTTGCCATTGCCGTTATTGCTCTGAACCTGCGCCCGGCAATCGCATCTGTGGGTCCGCTCATCTTTGAGATAAGGGATGATACCGGTTTATCCAATACCCTTTTAGGATTGCTCACCACGCTTCCCGTTTTGGCATTTGGTTTATTTTCAGTGATGACACCGCTCTTTACGCGCAGGTTTGGTACAGAAGGCACCATGGCCCTGGCTCTTATTCTGTTAACCACCGGCCTTTTGATTCGCGTGATACCGTCGCTGATCCCGCTCTTTTTGGGCACAGCGATTCTTGGAGTCGGAATTGCTCTCGGCAACACACTGCTGCCCGGCATCGTGAAAAAAAGTTTCCCGCGCAGATTCGGGCTGGTTACCGGAATCTACTCCTCCATGCTTGGGATAGGAGCCACTATAGCCTCGGCAATAAGTGTGCCTCTGTCAGAAGGGGCAGGGTTGGGCTGGCGATGGGCTTTGGGTGCCTGGGCCGCTATCGCGTTTATCGGCCTTCTTATCTGGCTGCCTCAGATGAAACAAAATATTCCCGTCATTGCGCGCCGGAGTTTGCGGCAATCCCTAAGACAGCTTGGCACTTCCAAACTGGCGTGGAATGTCTCTATATTTGTGGGATTACAGTCTCTCACGTTCTATACCATCATTGCATGGCTCCCGGAAATTCTGATCGAGCGCGGAATGTCGGCCGGGAATGCCGGATATATGCTTGCATTAACGCAGGGAACCGGGGTAATCGGAACGTTTGTCATCCCGGCCTGGGCGGCAAGACGACAGAGGCAGCGATTGCCAATCATTATTTTAGTTGCGCTTGAGATCATCAGCCTGCTTGGGCTGATGGCATCATCGCTGTTCCTGGTTGAGCTTTGGGCCGCTATGCTCGGTTTTTGCCTTGGCGGCAGCTTTGGCCTGGCTCTGCTCTTCCTTGTACTGCGAACCCGTGATTCACACTCAGCAAATGAACTTTCAGGGATGGCTCAATCTATTGGATACACCATTGCGTCCTTTGGCCCGGCCTTTTTCGGGGCAGT
>SKRK01000006.1 GCA_007118525.1 Balneolaceae bacterium | reverse complement strand
GTAAAAAGTGGGGAAATAGTTCGATATCAGAAAGCTGATCAATCGGCATCCATGCTACACTGCTGATCAACTGTTCTTCGGGGGAATGTTCAGGGTCGCCACCTTTTTTGAGGACGCCACCCACCACTTCTGCCGTGTAGTAAAACTCATAGGCATGAAATGTATCCTGAATAAATTCATGAATGTAGCGCAGTTTCAACGGCCTGATTTGAACGCCGGTCTCTTCTGCCACTTCACGAACCAAAGCCTCTTCAGCAGCCTCTCCAATCTCTATACCTCCTCCCGGAGGCAGCCAAACCGGCCGGGTTCTGACGGGTACTTTCTGTTTTACAAGCAGCAGTTGTCCCTCCCGGATAATGAGAGCAGCAGCACGTACCCTAATCACGCCAGAGTATTGCTCAAAGAGTGTCACTAAACGATCTCTTCGATATCTGCACCTACAGATTTCCCGACTGTCTGAAGAGATGCTTTAACAAACTCCGTAAATAACGGGTGCGGGTCATAAACTGTGCTTCTGAGCTCCGGGTGAAACTGAACCCCAACGAACCACGGATGCGACTCTATCTCAATAATTTCGACTAGATTTCTCTCCGGATTAATGCCGGATACGGTTAATCCACTGTCGATTAATTTTTGGCGCAGCTCATTATTTACTTCAAAACGGTGCCGGTGCCTCTCGTCAATCCGCTCTGCGTCGTACGCCTTCTGAGCCTTCGTTCCTTCAACAAGATCACACTCATACTTACCCAGGCGCATGGTTCCGCCTTTATTCTCAACATCGCGCTGATCGGGCATCAGATCGATTACCGGAAACGAATTATTTTCGTCAAACTCTGTACTATTGGCGCCTTCCATTCCGGCACAATTCCTGGCATACTCGATAACGGCGCACTGCATGCCCAGGCAGATTCCAAAAAATGGAATATTGCTGGTACGTGCATATTTAACAGCTGCCAGCTTACCCTCTATGCCTCTTCCGCCAAAACCGGGCGCCACCAGGATGCCGGTTACGTCTTTCAATTGAACAGCAACATTCGAATCTGTGAGATAGTCGGACTGCACCCACTTAATCTGAACACCGGCGTCATTCATTGCGCCTCCATGAATCAACGCTTCCACGATCGATTTGTATGCGTCGTGATGTTCCACATATTTACCCACCAGCGCAATACTCACTCTTTTGGATGGGCGCTTAACCTTGTCGACAAACTCTATCCATTTCTTCAGATCGGCATTCTTTTCAGGCAGCCCCAGTTTTTCAATAACCCGCGTATCAAGTCCCTCCTCCTGCATCAGCAGCGGCACTTCGTAGATCGTTTCAGCATCGAGGGAGGCAATAACATCCTCTATTTCAACATTGCAAAACTGTGCGATTTTTGCCCGGATGGATTTATCGAGCGGATATTCGGAACGGCACACCAGGATATCGGGACTGAGTCCGCTTTCTGAGAGAGTTTTTACAGAGTGCTGTGTGGGCTTGGTCTTCAATTCGCCCGCTGCGGCAAGGTAGGGCACAAGAGTGAGGTGAATGGATAGCGTATTTTTCCTGCCCACATCGTATCGAAGCTGACGCATGGCTTCGATGTATGGCAGACTCTCAATATCACCCACGGTTCCGCCTACTTCAATAAGTACTACATCATAATCGTTTGAGCGGCCAAGTTTTAAAACGTGCGATTTAATTTCATCCGTAATATGTGGAATAACCTGCACCGTTTTACCCAAATAGGCACCTTTTCTCTCTTTGGTAATTACATCGTAATAGATCCTGCCGGTTGTTACATTATTTGTCTGAGATGTTTTAATACCCAGAAAGCGTTCATAATGCCCCAGGTCAAGATCCGTCTCAGCGCCATCATCTGTTACATATACCTCACCATGCTCGTAAGGATTCATAGTGCCGGGATCCACATTAATGTATGGATCCAGCTTTTGAATGGTCACTCGCAGGCCTCTGGCTACCAATAGCCTGCCAAGAGATGAACAAATGATTCCTTTGCCTAATGATGAAGTTACCCCGCCGGTAACGAATATATATTTTGTGGACATGAATGAAAGGGGATTGTTAGGGGAAATCTGAAAATAGGAGCCTCATCACTGCCATTCAAACAAAAAGAGAAATCTCTTGATTTATTTTTACTGTTTCAGCCGTAACGTTCAGATATTTCTTTATCTGCAACCTCCTTCAACAGGTCAGGCCGGTCTGAAAATATGCCATAAACTCCCTTTCTGATTAGTTTCCTCATTACTATGCGGCTGTTCACTGTGTAGACCATCATCAAATGCGCATCAATATCCGGTTTGTGAAAGCTGAACAGCGTCAGATATCGCCAATTCACATTGAAATAGTTACTCTTACACTTGTGCATAAGCCCGGCAGCCGATACCCCATCTAACTGCTTTTTGTCAAAGAGAATGGCAGATGCAATTTCTGAACCCAAATGACTAAATCGTTCAGCGGCACGGTAGTCGAAGCTTGAGAGCAGCACGTACTGTTCCATTTCATACTCCCTGACAAGATCTATCACCTTCTCCTCAATGCCCCCCGCTACCTGATCGGTAACCGATTCTGCTTTTATCTCAATATTCAGTGATATTTTATCTTTCGCCCAGCTAAGCACCTCCCGAAGCGTGGGAATGCGCTCGTCTTTGTATGAAGCGGCAAACCAGGAACCTACATCCATTTTTTGAACCTCTACATATTCTGTATCCGTGATCTTGCCCTGAATACCTGCAAGCCGCTCCAGGTCATTGTCGTGAATAACTACCGGCACTCCGTCTTTGGTGAGCAAGACATCCAGCTCAATCATGTCGGCCCCCATTTTCAAGGCTTTATTAAATGCTGCAAATGTGTTCTCAGGAGCATAGTAGCTGGCCCCACGATGGGCAATGACCCAAAATTTGCAAACAGATGTGTGGAAATGCTTAGGCTTTTTCAGATCGACCTTTTTTTTGACTTGAATTCGAGATAAAAGGCAAGGGCCTCAAAGTCTCCCTTTTCTAATAGGGATCACTACGTGACGAGGGGGATGATACTCTGAGTGTTGATTTGACTCAATCATTCATTAATCGACTGCGAATTCACTACTCACATCCCACATTGCCCTCCGCCAGCCTGCGAAGTCCCGACTGCTGGCGGGATTAGTTAACTTTTATCCCGAACGGTTATTTGAGTTTAGGGTAAAACTTGTGTTTGTTTAAATATCAGAGATCATCAGAATGGCCCCTTTCAATGCGATATTCAAGAAACTCAATCAGATCGGTGATCTGTTTACGCTGCCAAAAAATAAGCGCAATGTTTATGGCAAACACACCAAAAATGATATAGTAGAAGATATCGCCGAAGGTTGTGTAGCCATTCAGGTACATGAAAGCGAACAAAATGATGATGGCAACATTAATAAAAAGCTGAATCCATTTAGAATTGAGCTTTTTTTTGAGTGCAGGTATTTTTTCGGTATCGCTTAAATCATCATTTTCAGAACGTAGAAATACCTCCAGGTAGGTTTTAAACCTGGCTTTATCATCCGAAGAGTAGCTCATGAGGGAATTAATTCTGTGCGCTTATAACTCTTTTAATAGATTGATTGATAAGGCTTTCGAATGCGCCCCTTGTGGATATCGCATGATAAATCAGAATTATCCCCGCAACACTTGAGATACTTCCGGCCAAACTCAGAATGGCAGATAACCAAACAGGCGTAATTAACCCTAAAATGGTGACCGTAACCAGAGATAAACCGATAAGGATTTGCAAAACCCCTGATCCAACCGGAATCAACAAGCCGTTGTTGATTAGTATAGATCGTAATCTTGTGTTAGATTTGCCCGCAGGCTCCTCTACCTTACCCTGAATACCCCCTAAGTTTGATCGTAATTTTTTTGAATCGTCGATCATAGTTCTTATTCGTTATATTTGAGAACACTTAGGTACATTATACAAACTGAAACTCAGTAACAAAATATTTCATCCAATTCGTGGAAAATTCTAATCAATTCATTTACGGAAGAAAACCGGTCGAAGAGCAACTAAACGCCTCACCGGAGAGAATCGATAAAATTTACATCAAAAGAGATCTTAAAAGCTCTGCTCTCGCAAAGATTCATTCTCTTGCTTCCAAAAACCGAATTCCTGTTGTTGAAGTTCCCGGAAGCAAGCTCATGGATCTGGTTGGACCTGTTAATGATCAGGGGATAGTAGCTGCAATAAGCGAAACAGAGTACATTGAGTTTGAAGAGTGGCTTGAAGCATTTAAACCCGACAACGAAACGGCTATTCTGCTGCTCGACGAAATTGAAGATCCGCATAATTTCGGGGCCATCTTAAGAACGGCCGCTGCTGCGGGTATCTCGGCAGTAATTGTGCCTAAGCACAGACAAGCACCAGTAAATGCCGCTGTATTTAAGACAAGCGCAGGAACTGCAGGACGAATCCCGATTGTGCGAGCCGTAAACCTGAACCAGGCTATTTTAAAACTGAAGGAACACTCCTTCTGGATTGCAGGCCTCGACCAGGATGCCGATTCACTGCTATGGGAACAAACCTACGACGTCCCAATGGCTTTTGTGATCGGTAATGAAGGGCGGGGTATGAGGCAAAAAACTGGTGAACACTGCGATTTTCTTCTCTCAGTACCTATGATGAATAATGTTGAATCGCTCAATGCTTCGGTGAGCGCAGCTTTGGTTTGTTATGAATGGCGACGGCAAAAGATGAAAAAGTAGTCTCTTTTAAACGCACAGGCGCACCGCTATACATAAAAAAAGCCCGGAGGGTATGCTCCGGGCTTTTTTTTCGTTACGTCAGACTGTTTCATCCGGGCGTTCAAAGTCACGCCGCCTACTCTTGCTGGTATTGTCTTGGGTAGGTGATGATAAATGCCTCTTCATACTGGCTTAGGATCTCTCGCTGCGCATTTCGCGCCTGAGAAAAGCGTGTATATGGACCTACCAGTACGCGATGGTAATCTTCATAGCGATGTATGACAACTCTTTGGGAAGCATCATCGAAATGATCACTCAACAGTTCAATAAGGTCATCCCTTAATTGATCAGCGTAAGTTCGGCTTCTGAATGAAAATACCTGAATATAGTGCCCCGGTGCAGGTTCATCTGTGATCACCCTGGCGGCTTCTGCTTCGGCACGTCGCTGCTCTTCCATCCTCATTTCTGCAAGACGCCGCTCCTCTTCCACTCGCTGCTGTCTTCGGATTTCAGCTCGTTCCCTGGCTTCTTCTATGAGACGGTTACTTGTCATTAAAGGACTTTGACGAAACATCTCAAATGCTGCAAGTTGCCTTCTGGTTGTTTCATCCAGAATCGGTTCAGGTTCCGGCTCAGGCACTATTTCCGGTTCGGGTTCAGGCTCAGGCTCAGGCACTTCCGGGCGAGGCGCGGGTTCTCTTTCCCTTCGCTCACGTGAAGGCGGCCAGGACACATGCTTGGTGCCGCTGGGGCCAAAGTTAACCCGAATACCTGCATTGATTGCCGCAAACTTATCGGTACCCCCATCACCTGATACTCCATCCAATAGATCGCTTCCCACCACATGGTAGTCGTATTGAACAAAAAGGTCGGCACTGCGAAATAGATAAAACATCAACCCTGCTCCACCGGTTGCCATTAACGAGAGGTCTTCAGAGTCCAGATCATCTGTCACAATCTGACTACGCATCATTCCCAAACCAAACGAAAAATAGGGGTTAACAAAACGAGCGGCTCCCCCCCTTAGGTTGAACAGGTTATTAAGATTCGTTACACCTTTTACGGTTACATTAAAATAGTCGTTTTGAAACGGGGGATCATCAGCAAACTGATTTGTGAACTCTCCAAACTGTAGCCCGGTATTGATCGACCATGCGGGGGTAAAGGCGTACTGAAAACTGCCTCCATAAACCGGCTGGCGAAAGGAAGCTACATTAAAATCACCGGCAAGCGGGCCAAACGTTCCGCCATTTGCCAAGCCATATGTAACTCCGTAATTGAATGTTAAACTGACTCTTTTCTCGCTCTGCTCCTGTGCCTGAGTTTCGAGTGCAAAGGCACCAATAAACAGGAGTATTAACCACATCTTATATCGACGTACAAACAGATTTCTGATCATGTGTCCCCTTCATACCAATTATCGTTGAAATTATTGACGGGTTTTTTCTCTCACTTCTACTCTGAACCGCCACTCCTAAGAAAAATACAGAATCGGATGAATAAATCCAGCCTCTTCTTTCAGATTGAAATTGATTGTTTTAGGGTTAAAAGTTCAATTAAATTAATTATAAACCTGATCAGAAAGTAGCTTAATTAACCCGGCTTTTTCAATCGTTATACAGCAGGTATGGCTTTCGCTGTTCCAGGAAATGATCCAGGTTAAAATCCAGCGTGAGCGGATCAATTTCATTACTTAATACCCTGTCTATCTGCTCACTGCCTGCCAACCGGTAGAGAAACGTATTGGTTTCGGCCTGCGGAGTTGCATTTACCAGGATGCGGAATATCTCAAGCCCCGTTCTCACCGGATCAAAATCGTACGAGGTTATCTCAATTTTTACACCCCGGCTCTCACTGTC
>SKRK01000092.1 GCA_007118525.1 Balneolaceae bacterium | reverse complement strand
CAAGAAGAACAATAAGCTGCATATAGCCGTCCGGTAAGGGCAGGTTATATTAGTCGAAAAGCTATTCAAACGGTATGTATACCTGCCTATAAATGACCAGTCATAAATCATAAATAAATAATAGATGTCTCAGCCTAAGGCTTTAAAAAAGAAGGTGCCCTATCGTCATAAGATAGCATTCGGGATGGGTATGTTGGCTAATCAGATGTTTCCTGCTACACTGGGAATCTTCATGGTTGTACTGGTACAGAATCTTGGATTTCCGGGCTGGATGTGGGGTATCGTCTATTTTCTGCCGAGGGTTCTCGATGCTGTTACCGATCCTATCGTGGGGTTTATATCTGATAATACCCGCTCTAGATTTGGACGTAGAAGGCAGTATGTGATTATAGGTGCGGTTATCATGGGAATCGCATTTACGATCATGTGGCAGCTCTATGCAGAAAACACAGTCAATTACAATTTTGGCTACTTCTTATTCTGGTCATTTGCCTTCTACATCGGCTTAACCATATTCAGTGTGCCTTATGTGGCTATGGGTTATGAAATGAGTGAAGACTTTCATGAGAGAACCGAAATTATGGCCATTGCTCAATGGATTGGTCAATGGGCGTGGGTAATCGCTCCATGGTTATGGGTGATCATGTACGATCCGGTATGGTTCCCATCCGCTGAAGCAGCCACTCGAGAGCTTGCCATCTACGTCGGTATTACCTTTGCACTCTGCGCTATGATTCCCGGGATATTTATTCCAAGTAAATCTACGGTAAATGAAGATTATGAATCGCTGACACTGAACAACATTAAGCGGAGCCTCAAAGAAATCATCAGGGGGTTCAAGGAGGCATTGTCATTAACCCCATTCAGAAAACTCTGTATTTCAACATTTTTCATTTTTAATGCCTTTAACACCGTTGCCGGGTTTACTTTCTTTATTGTGGTATGGTATCTATTTGGCGGAGACGCGGGCGAAGCAGGCATATGGATCCCTCTCTTTGGTAGCGCCGGCGCACTGGTGACCACCTTTTTGGTTATACCGATTGTAGCTCGTATGTCAAGAATACTTGGCAAGAAAAGAGCATTCATGATCGCTCAAACGATAGCACTGTTTGGGTATGCGAGTCTGTGGTTTCTTTTTGTTCCCGGAAAACCATGGATGTTCTTGCTGGCCTTGCCATTTCACTCATTCGGGATCGGCAGTTTGTTTGTGTTGATGATGTCGATGACAGCTGATGTTATTGATATAGACGAACTCAATTATGGAAAACGGAGAGAGGGAATATTCGGTGCGATCTACTGGTATATGGTGAAATTTGGTTTTGCGATCGCCGGAGGATTAAGCGGGGTCATTCTTACCGTAGTGGGTTTTGATGGTAACCTGTCTGTTCAGCCCGAAGGAGCAATCACGGGTTTGAGATTATTCTTCTCGGCTTTACCCATGTTTGGAACAATGGTTGCACTTTGGGTAATGCGAGACTATGATGTAACCGAAGCAAAAGCGAATGAGGTCCGGAAGATCTTAGATGCCCGAAAAGCAGAAAAAGATGCAGTTGCTGTCCCTTATTCTTACCAGAAAGACCGGTTGCTCTCTATTACCTCTGTCGATTCCGAAGTGGATGTTGTCGCTGCTGAAATCAACAAACTCAGCATCAGTAAGTTAAAGAAACGCTTCAAAGAGTCGCTGAACAGCGGTATTCATGGCTTCTGTTTCAGTCCTTACATGGAAGGCCAAAACCTGGGGGATCAGATTTCAAGAGAACAAATAGAGAAAAGAATGAAGGTTGTGGCTCCTCACACCAAATGGGTACGTTCGTTCTCATGTACCGATGGTAATGAATTAATCCCCGAAGTCGCCAAGAAAATGGGGCTAAAAACCTTGGTTGGAGCCTGGATCGATGATAATCTTGAAGCGAATCAAACAGAGATAGAAAATTTAATTAAGATTGCCAAAGCCGGCCATGCAGATATTGTTACTGTTGGCAACGAATGTTTGCTCAGGAATGAACTGAGTGAGGATAAGATCATTGCGTACATCAATCAGGTAAAGGAGGCGTTGCCCGGAGTAATGGTCAGTTACGTAGATACGTATTATCAACTCTATCAAAGCCCAAAAGTGATTAAGGCATGTGATGTTGTACTAGCCAATTGTTATCCATTTTGGGAGGGTTACGATGCCGAACATTCATCCCTCTATTTGGCAAAGATGTATGAGGTGATAAATAATATTGCTGATGACAAGAAAGTGATCATCGCAGAAACCGGCTGGCCTACCTATGGGAAAAGCGTTGATCAGGCCGAACCTTCCGTTGAAAATATGATGAAGTATTTCATCCGATTGAAAAAATGGAGTGAACAGGAAGGAATTGAAGTGTTTTACTTCTCTTCTTTTGATGAATCCTGGAAAGCCCGACACGAAGGTGATGTTGGAGCGAGATGGGGTCTTTGGAATAAAAATGAACAGTTAAAAGTAAATTAAAATGTCATATAGATCAGAAAAATTTTTAAGGTATAAAGGCACTAATGTTCCTGAGCAAGTCAGCCTGCTGAAGAAGTTGCCGGAAGATGAATTGAACAAGCTCTTTCTTGACGTATTAAATGACGGAGTGCATGGATTTTGTTTTAGCATCTATGAAGAGGGCCAAAAGCCCGGGGATATTATTTCGGAGGAGCAGATTCGCAGGAGAATGGAGATATTGGCTCCGCATACCCAATGGATTCGCTCTTTTTCATGTATCGAGGGCAACGAGTGGGTCCCTAAAGTAGCAAAAGATTTTGGAATGAAAACCATGGTTGGGGCGTGGCTCAGCAGCGATCGTGAAAAAAACCAGCAGGAAATTGATGCGTTGATCCGGCTTGCTGAGGAAGGATTAGTGGATATCGCCGCTGTGGGTAATGAAGTGCTCTATCGCAATGATCTGTCTGAAGATGAACTGCTAGAATATATTGAAGAAGTAAAACAGAGGATTCCTGATATTGAGGTTGGGTATGTTGATGCCTATTATGAATTCGTTAAACGTCCAAGAATTTCTGAAGCCTGTGATCTGATTTTGTGCAACTGCTATCCATATTGGGAAGGCACTCCATTTGAATACTCTTTTGATCACATGCGCCATATGTTTCAAATGGCTAACGATGCTGGCAAAGGAAAGCGGGTTGTGATAACTGAAACAGGCTGGCCAAGCCAGGGTGAAGGTTTAGGTGCTGCAGACCCTTCACGGGTTAACGCAATGAAGAATTTCATCAACACCCATCTGTGGGCCGTTGAAAATAATATTGAAACCTTTTACTTCTCATCATTTGATGAAGCCTGGAAAGTGGGTGCTGAGGGTGAGGTTGGTGCTTACTGGGGCGTTTGGGACAGCAAGGGCAAACTCAAATTCGGGTAATGGATACATTTAAAAATTTGGGTATTAAACCTGGAAGAGCTGTATGCTATTCAGGTTTCAGGCATGGACAAGTTCCCGGTGGAGAATATCCCACCTATGAACAGGTGAAAGAGGATCTGTTAATTCTGGAGCCACTCTATAACTACCTGCGAATATACGATTGCGACCCGCATGCTCTCACTGTGTTGGATGTAATTCAGAAAGAGAAGCTTGGCTTTAAGATTATGTTAGGTGCGTATATTGAAGCAGAGATGAATAATTTCAACTGCCCTTGGGATGGCGGTGTTCATTCTGAAGAACAGCTTGCTCTGAATGCCGAATTGAATCAAAAGAAGATCAACAGGATTATTGAGTTAGCCAATACCTATTCGGATATAATCTTTTCACTTTCTGTGGGCAATGAAGCCTGTGTTGGCTGGACCGATCACTATGTTCATGAAAACAAAGTGATTGAATATGCAAAACAGGTAAAAGCAGAGGCGAGCCAGCCGGTAACCTTTTGTGAAAACTATGAACCCTGGCATTTTAAGCTGGAGAAACTTGCACACGAGCTTGACTTCATATCGATCCACACCTACCCGGTATGGGAATACAAACACATTGACGAAGCACTGCAGTATACAATGGAAAATTACTATTCCGTAGCAGATAAATATCCCGAAAAGGCGGTGGTGATTACTGAAGCCGGATGGGCAACCAACTCAAACGGGCGGGGCATTGACCCGGATAATGTGAATGAACTCTACCAAAAAATTTATTTCGAGAAATTGATGGCCTGGGTTGAAAAAGAGGGTATTCTTACTTTCTTCTTTGAAGCATTTGATGAACCCTGGAAAGGTTCACCAGAACCGCTGGAGCCGGAAAAACACTGGGGACTTTTTAAAGTAGACCGAACACCCAAACTGGTAATGCAAACGTATCAAAAGGTTTAACCCGACCTGGGAGCATTCACGCTGTTTTTGCGTGATTCTGTAAGCCTCGGGTTCACTTCATGGCCGGTGTATCGAACTGATTCTTACCTGTAAGCTCCCCACCCAACGCTGACCCCGTTGGGATCCTTTCAGGACAGATCCGGCCGGTATACCGCTAAAGCTGCACCTGCGGCTGACAGGTTGTAAATCAACCTGCCCCATTGGGATTTCTTCGGAAACAGCATTCATACTCAAATCTCGCTAAGGAGCCCCCCCCTCTTTACGAGTTCGCCGGATGGCGACAAGTAGAGAGGGGACGGCCCCATCGGGATACCTACGGGAGGGGTGAGTCCTATTAAGTCGTATACTCCGCATTAATCCGCACATACTCATACGAGAAATCCGAACCCCAGCCAACCGCCTCAGCATCACCCTGATTCAGGTCAATCAAAATAATGATGGTGGAGGATTTCATCACTTTTTCGAGCTTCTTGCGAACTCCATCCACCGGCTGAGCCTTCTCCAGAACAGGATATAATTTGTTTAATTCCGTTCCGAGATAGAGGTCCAGTTGTTCCGGGTCAAATGTAACTCCCGCCCGTCCTGCAGCAGCTATGATGCGGCCCCAGTTGGGGTCTGAGCCAAAAATAGCGGTTTTTACCAGGTTGGAGTTGGATACTGTTCGTACCACCTGCCGTGCATCTTTTTCAGATTTGGCACCTTTTACCCGGTATTCAATCAGCTTGGTGGACCCCTCGCCATCCGAGATAATCAATTTGGCGAGATGGGTACAGAGCTTTTCGAGATGAGAAACAAAGAGATTGTAGTTGGCATCCTTTTTTGTGATCTCCTTATTACCCGCCTTCCCGTTACACATGATGGCTACCATATCGTTGGTAGAGGTGTCGCCATCCACGGTGATCATATTGAAAGATTTATCTACCGCACTGCGCAAGGCCTGGTCTAACAGTTTTGAGCTTATTGCAATATCACAGACAATGAAACCGAGCATAGTACCCATGTTGGGATGAATCATGCCCGAGCCTTTTGCAATGCCTCCCATGTTGATCTCAGTACCATCAATAGTAAATGAAGTGAAGCCCTCTTTAGCAAAGGTATCGGTGGTGAGGATGGCGTTGGCCGCGAGTGAACCCGCAATTTCACGGTTCGATAGTTTCTTTACGCTTTCCCGAATACCCTCAAGTACTTTCTCAGTAGGAAAAGGCTCACCAATAATTCCTGTTGATGCTACGATAACGGCTTCCTTTGCTATTTTAAGCTCTTTTGCGGTGGTTTCGGCCATGGCAACGGCTCCTTCCATTCCTTTCTTTCCCGTACATGCATTGGCATTACCGGAATTGATTACAAAAGCCTGTGCCTTTCCATCTTTGATGTGATTCCGGCTCAGCTTTATCGGTTCGGCACAGACCACATTGAGGGTGAAAACTGCAGCAGCAGATGCCGGCACTTCAGAATAGATAAGGGCGAGATCCCTGCGCTTCGATTTAATGCCCATATGGGCTCCCCAACAGGTAAATCCGCGGACGTGAGTTATGTTTTTAAGCATCGATGGTAAATGAGTTTTTTAGAGAAATTAGTTTTTTTAGGTGTATATCCCTTTGGGTAAATCTCAAATAACAAATCACAAATTCCAAAATCTCTATCGATCTTCGGTTCATAAAGGATTGGAATTTGGAATTTCAAAAGGACACTATTCAATCAAAGATATAGTTCAATTAAGGATTCAGTGGTATTTGCCTCAGTCCTGTAGATTCAATCAATCCGAAAATAATATTCATATTCTGAACCGCCTGTCCGGCTGCCCCTTTCATCAGGTTGTCGATGGTTGAGACGGTTATAATTTTATTGGTCCGTGGATCATAGTTTACGTGAACATCGCAGTAGTTAGAACCCCTTACGTGCTTGAGTAGGGGTGGGCTATCTACTACCCGGATAAAGTGCTCTTTTTCAAAAACAGAGTGAAAATGCTCTTCCACCAAGGCGGCTGTAACTTCTTTTTTGGGAGTACTGTACGTAGTGGTCAAAATTCCGCGGTCGATAGGCAGCAGGTGCGGGGTAAAAAGTACTTCCATACTATAACCCGTATAATTCTGAATTACTGACTCTATTTCCGGTGTGTGCCGGTGATTCGTTAGAGCATAGGCCGAGAAATTTCCAAACAGATCGGGGAAGTGGGTTCCGGGTTTGGCTTTAGCCCCGGCTCCCGTTACACCCGATTTGGAATCGATTACAATTCCCGAGGTATGGATAAAGCCATATTTTACAAGTGGGGT
>SKRK01000312.1 GCA_007118525.1 Balneolaceae bacterium | reverse complement strand
TTCATGCCCGCCAATACAGTGAAAACGTCTTCATTGCGTGCCGGCGTGAGACTTAGTCATGCACGTCACGGTGTTTGATACGCCGGCTCTGAAAAAAAGCGTTCCTGTCTTTTCGACCGCCCCAAAGAGATCCCTTACGGGGGAGCACCGGCGGTTTTCCGGTGGGTAGTGGAGAAATCTCACTACGCTTCATGGGTAAAAAGAGGAGCCCCGTTATCGGCAAGAGTCACTTAAAACACACCTTTGAAAATTAATCAATTACACTACCGCATCATCGACAGCTGCCACAAATCTGTGTTATTTATTTTCAAAAGCGGCTGAATTGCCAATTTTCCGGTTTTTCCAATATGGTTCTCAAGGTAATTCAGTTCGATAAACTGCGCTTCGGTTTCGGGGTCAGGCGGCAGGTCGAACCCGCTCTCTTTCATAATCAGAATTCCTTTTGCTTTGATGGAAAGCTCAAGGTAAATCCTGAGATAGCAAATAATATCCCCTATTACTTCAGGGGGGAACTTGTCCTGGATATTTTTTAAATAACTCCCTAGTCTGGATTCGGAAATATTACCTGCAAGCAAAAGTTGCAGCATCTCCATGTCGCTATCCAAACCTGTACCCAGCCAGCGTCTGGTGTTCTGCTCGCTGAGTTTGAAAATGGTGATAAATGCAGGCGGAAGAATCATAATCATCAATAGAGAAGTGGTTATGGGCGGCAGGATGAACATATTAAAAAGGCCATGAATCACTATTGCAGCCAGCAGGCCCGGGAGGAATATGAATATCAGCGGCCACTCTTTTCGATCAAACAGATCTTTGCTGATAATTGCCGCAATGGCGGTGGTGCCACCGTGCATAATGGCCGTACCAAAGCCCCGTACAAACCAGGTAAGTAAGCCTGCATCGGAGAGCGTATTCAGATAGTAGAGATTTTCAATTATTGCAAAGCCCGCTCCGATTGCAAACCCCAAAATAGCTGCGTCTACCATGAATCCTACTTTTCGAGAACTGATAAGAAAAACCACAAAAAGGAGTTTGAGTATCTCTTCACTTACCGGTGCAACAAACCTCGAAAACGTTACTAAACTGACATCCAGCCAGTTATACAGGTTCATATTTACAATAATTGCGGCAAACGCAACAACAAAGCCAACAACCACTGCCGTAAAAACCTGCCTTTTTTTTACCAGCTGGAAACTGTCCATACCCCACATGATGATGAGAAACAGAATAATGGGTGAAAATGCAATAATGATTTTTGCGGCTAAGAGCATCTTTCCTGATTACTAAATACGGAGTTGATGTTAGATTTTCCGGGTCGGATCTGATTATCGGCACCGGCAGTTTGTGCTGCTCTACCTCATCAGGCGTAGTGAAATCATCAGCTCATCGCCCCGGCTGCCTGTAATATCGTTCCAGGCGGATGCATATCCAACAGAAAAGGTTGATTCAAGTATGGAAAACATTGCGAGCCTGACATCCAGCTGCGCACCCACGTTGTAATATCTCTCCAGGAATTCGCTGCTATCCATATTTGTAATCAATCCGGATGAAAACAGGTTTAACTGAGCCCAGTTCGCATAGAGATTTGTAAACCCGGCTTTTTTGAATCGAATGGGGGGCAGCGTCCACTCAGCTAAAATTTTGCCAAAATTGGTTCCGCCAATCTCATTCAGTTCTGCGCCGGGAAATGAATAGAAGCTCCTGTATCTTCTGCTTGTCTGATAATCAATCCAGTTGTTGCCAAACCCTCCAAAGTAGAAATTTCCAAGCGGTTCACGACGGGGTGAAAAGGAGTATCCGACAGAAGATCTAAGCCAGATGGACGAGTGTTTGAACGGCAAGGCTATTCCATAATCAAGATTTTGATTCACCCGGGGGAAAAGTGTTTGTTCAACGTAATTATTTGAACTCATCAGCTCCCACCTGATCCCCTTTTCGTGATCCACGGCACCCAAAGAGAACAGCGTTGACTGATAGCTTAGCCTGGCATTTAAACTCAAAAAACTATCGAATGAACTCACAATATTCTGGAATTCCGGCAGGCGTTCCATTCCCCCATAGTAAGCGGTTGTAATGTTTAAATCCATCATGCGGGGCACATCGTAGATCAGGTTTGTATTATACCCCACCCCTACAGAGTATCCTTTTCGGCTGGTTTTGGTTGGCCCAAACAGATCATAGAAATCTGCCGCATTGTAATTTGCAAAAAATCGCCAGGACGGGATACTATAGTTGAATGAAGCATGAAACCGTTCATTATCCGGCATGGCCGTGCTCGGCGACCACGACGCGCTTATGCTCATTTTGTGCAATCGAAGCGGGTCACTGAAATCTGCCCTCAAGCCAACTGCGGCATAATCTTTATACCCCTGCAGAATTGGATAGGCAGAACTTAACTGAAGATTTTGAATTGAGGAGTACTCCGACCGGCTGCGAATCAGAGTATCCATGTCTACGGTATGGGGCGATGGCGGTTCGAGCATCCAGTTGATGACAATCGGATGGTTCTCTACAATTTGTTGCCCCAGAAATTGAATGGCACTTACCCTTTCAACCGGTTCATTTGCAATTTTTATAGGCATAAAGCCCTCACCCGTATATTCGAAGGCGATAAGGGAATCCTGCCATACCGGTATCGGTTTGAACAGACCCGTTTCGGCATTTGTAAGCCACCGAATCTCCTCCGTTTCCAATTCATAGCGTACAATATTCGAAACCCCGCTGTAATAGGTAGAACCAAATAGAAATTGGCCATCGGGAGAAAATGAAAATCCGGCCGGAGAGCTTTCAGCGAAGTCAAATATCTCATCCGGTTTAAACTCGCCATTTAAAAGATCCGCGGTTTTCATCATTACCAGTTTCTGGTTTCCGCTCACATCTCCAATGGCAGCCGTCAGTAATTCTCCATCGGGTGACAGATCAATATCAAAGATATCATCACCATACCGCATGGAGTGAACCCTGTTCCAATCCGTATAGGGATACTGAATCCTTACGATCGACACAATTCCGTTGAAATGCCTTATTCCCCACAGCGACTTATCTGCAGAATTGAATGCAAGATCACCCGTACGGACACCTTTAACCAACAGCCTGGTTCTGCCGGAATTCACATCAACTGAGTAGAGATCTCTCCAGCCATTATTATTATTGGTATAAAAGAGCGTGGCCGTTTCCGGGTCGTAGGCAAGCGAACTTACAAAATAGAGTGCCGGGCCTTCGATATCAGCCAATCTGCGCATGGTTCCGTCGTCAGGATTTAGTATGGCAATATGAGCTACCTGTCCCGGGTATGCAACGGCTACAAAAATCCGTTTATTTTCATCGTCATAAATCGCCCGGGATATGGCGCCGAGGGGAGTTCTGGATAACGGTTTACCGACGGTTACCGGATTGCTTCTGATCCGTTCCAGGTTACCCTGTTGCCATTCACGCTCCCACTCCACCCAGTTTGTCCATTCACTGTTCAGTGAATTGCCATATACGTTTTTAAACTGCCTGGAAAAGAAGCGTTTACTATCGTCTGAACGGGCAGTCCACTCAATAAGGGATTCCGGCCCATATTGCAGAGCCAGATACGACATAAATCTTGTACCGTACATATAAGAGTGCGACCCTACCTGGAAATCGATGGTGGTGCCTTCCGATTCAAGGCCGATTGCATCATAGATATGAGCTCCATCGCGAACCATGGTTCTGAACATCATTTCGTCGTAAGCGCCCATCACCCTGCCAATTCCACCCGACATCCACGTTGTTAAAAACTCGGCAATCCCTTCATGATACCAGCGCGGTGAATACCTTCTCGGTGTAGTGAGATAACCGTAAAACATCGAAATGGGATCACTTTGTGCCGGATCAACCTTTCCCATAAACATATTCCGGTAAATACGGTCGGTTTTAGAGGCTTTATCAAGCGCTACAATATGAACCAGCTCATGGTTCATCAGAACATTAATGCGTTCATTTGCAGGGTTGGTTTCGTAGGCATAGTGGAAGGGTGCAATACCCATTAAAATCACATTTTGCGGAACGGCTGAGGCGCCTGCATTTCCAAAATCACCAAAATCCTGCATGATTAAAGTAACGGGCTCGGATAGATTGTAATCAAAGAGGGTTCTATGAAAATTCAGAGCATTTCTAAAACTGCGGACAGTATGATTGATTAAATATTCGTGACCAAAATCGTAATAGAGCAGATTCAAATCATCTGTTTTAACAGACTTGAATTGAGCGGCCGAGTTAGAAAACATCCCGGAGATACATACTGCTATAACAACGCACACAAAACGACCGATCACTGAATTAATCAACATATAAATACCATCATTTACATTTAAGCTTCTGTTTTTTTCAATTGGGTTGAAACGTAAAAAAGTGCCACAGTCAACCTGTGGCACTTATCGTTTTTCAGAATTCAGAACACGATATCACAATTATCTTGTTAACTCTGAGCGAAACTCTCCCTGTCGCATAAGTTCAAAAAAGCTGGCTGAGTTCATTAATTGAACAAATGAAGTTTGTTGCATCAAATCTGTAAAGGCACGCTCTCTCATCAGTTCGGTAAAGGCTCGTTCGCGCATTAATTCGGTAAAGGCACGCTCCCGCATCAGTGAACGGAAACCCTGCTCCCGCATTAAGCTTACAAAAGAGCTCTCCCGCATCAGATCAGTAAAAGCACGCTCCCGCATCAGGTCTGTAAAAGCACGCTCCCGCATCAATTCAACGGCGAACGGCTGTCTCATCAGCTCACGAAACCCGGCTTGATTCATTAAGGTTACGAATGATTGCTCACGCATTAACTCAACAAATGCTGCATCTCTCAGAAGCTCGATGGATGCAGGCATGCGCATCAGCTCAATAAAACTGGCCTGGTTCATTAATTCGATAAATGTACGTTCCCGCATCAATTCTGTAAAAGCGGGCTCACGCATCAACTCAGCAAAAGAAGCTTCATTTTGCAATTCTGTCAGATCTGCATTCCGTATCATTTCACTGCTTACTTCGCTTCTGAAGAGGGCAACAAATGACTCCTGTCTGGCAAGAGATATAAATCTTTCACTATTCATCAATTCACTAAAAGAAGCCTGGTTCATCAACTCAGCGATAGCGGGCTCTCTCATTAATGCGAGGAATGAAGGCTCTCTCATCAAGCTTGTAAACCTTTCATTATTCATGAGCATGGCTGTTCTTTCTGAAAACATGAGTTCCGAAAACTCGATATTATCGGATGTAAATCTCATCAACTCAAACATTGCCGGCTCTCTCATAAGAGTAACGAATGCCGGTTCCCGCATTAATGCCGTAAGGTGTTCGCTGCGCATCAACTGGAGCATTTGAGGATTTTGCATCAGCTCCTGTACCGACGGATCCCGCATAAGGTTTACAAAAGTTGGATTTGCAGCAAGTTCCTGCAGTTCACCGGATTGAACAAGGCGCTGAAACTCATCACTTTGCAAAACCTGTTGGTAGTGTTCATTTTCAAGGATAACATCGCCACTGGTTATCTGGGTAGCGCGGTATCTTTCAGCACGCTCAACATCGGTGCCAATGGTTCCTGCTACATCACTTTGATTTGGCTGTGGAAAATCCACAGATACGAATACTACAATAAGAGCCATAGCCGCTATTGCAGCATACAATGCTATTTTCTTACCGGTAAATTTCTGATTTAATAAAGACATAACATTCTCACTATTTGTATTATTGATTTTATTTGTTGCTACACGGGTTGTTTGCGACTTATTTGCTATCTGTTCGCTTATTTGCATTGAAAGCTGCTCGGGAAGTTCAATTTCAGCTTTCAAATTTTTCAGTTGATTTGAGATTTGAAGCAGATCGTCAAATAGAGCTTTTGCTTCTGCGTCTGTCTTCAAAATCTCCTCAACCTTACGGCTCTCTTCAGGTGAGTTTTCACCGTCTATTTCAGCCTGTATTAGATTTATGATTTCCTGCTTCATTATCGTTTTCTTTGGTTTTTCGGAAAGTCAGCGGACTGTTGATCCGCTTCCCTACTTTAAGTACACACCAATAGTTGAAAAGTTTGTAGAAAGTTTGATGTTTCCGGAAAAATGTTTCTTTGTTAAACCTGAGTTCGAAATAAAATTATTGAGCTTGGCAACGAAAAAGTCCCCTTCCCGAAAGTTTTCAGGCCAGGCTCTTACGGAGGCTGTGAGATTGTGTTGAATCAACAGAATCATGGATCATTCATCGTACTTTATGGCCAAAATGTTGGGTTACTAAAAGAGCTCACTGATTTTTTATCTGTTATACAGCTTCTCTCTCAGCATTATTCTGGCTGAGTAGAGCCTGGACTTTACAGTGCTAACTTCGATATCCAGAGCATCAGCAATCTCTTTGTAGCTCAGTTCTTCAAAGTGACGCAATTGTATCACCACCCGGTAATCTGCCGGAAGAGAGTTGACAGACTCTAAAAGCACCCTGTTCTCTTCTTTATTAAGCAGCTGCGCGTATGGGGTATTGCCGTCGGGTTGATATAGTGAGAGAGCCTCATATTTTTTATGATTTCTGGACCTGTTAAGCGCTTCGTTAACTATAATTCTGTATAACCAGCTGTAAAATTTATACTCAGGGTTGAATGTT
>SKRK01000308.1 GCA_007118525.1 Balneolaceae bacterium | reverse complement strand
CGTGTAGAGAGTGAAGCTTCTGCGGTAAAACTGGAGGAGGCGCTTGCCGGTGCAGGTCTGCCCGTATCTCTACGTAAACAGTTCGACCAGGAGGTGGATACATGGAATCTGAGGTTTAGAAATGACAGAATGCTTCAATTGGGCGTTAGCGAACAGGAGGTAATTCGATATCTTGAATCCATAACCCGCGGCAGTTTTGTGAGCGACTGGACCCGCGAGGATGAACGAATTGGTATACGTTTATTGGGAAGCAGGCTGCAGATCTATGACCCGTCTGAAATCACGCTTCGCTTGGGAAGCCGCGAAATTCCGCTCAGCTATATCGCAAACATTGAAAGGGCATCCGAGCCTGAACAGCTCGAACGTGTAGACCAAACCCCGGTTCTCAGCTATGTTGCCGATTGGGACCTGGCCGACTGGTGGTGGAATCGCGCAAAAACCATGGATACCATTCGGGATTTTGTTAGAAGTACCGGAACAGAGGTACAGGTTGCCGGTAATGCCCTGATGGTACAAACCCTGATGACCGATATGGCCAAGCTGCTGCTGCTCAGTATTTTGATTATCTATATCATCCTTGCCATCCAGTTCGAAAATTTAAAATATCCGCTGATCATTATTCTGGCCGTACCGTTTGCATGGGTAGGCTCGCTGCTTATCATGTGGGTGAGCGGAACAGGACTCAATGCCATGTCGTTTATGGGGATTTTGATTTTAACGGGTATCGCGGTGAACGACTCCATTCTGAAGGTTGACTTTATGCGCCGATACCTGGCCGATACCGGAAACCTGACCAAAGCCATTGAACTTGCAGGTAAGCATCGGTTTCGTCCGGTAGTTATGACCAGTATTACCACAATTTTAGGACTCGCCCCCATGTTAATACCATTCGGAGAAGGCTATGCGTTCCGCCAGTCGCTGGCCCTGGCGCTGATGGGGGGAATGGTAACAAGTACGATATTAACCCTTTATCTGATTCCGGTTATTTTTGGCTGGGTGGAAAAGGGGAGTGAAAAGGCAAAAGGCAGTAGTGAAATGGCGCCTGATATGGAATGAGCAAGAACTCCCCTGCTTTCCCACGTAGGGATCACTACGTGGGAAAGCAGGGGCAGGGGGTGGTTAAATAAAGACCCTATAGCTAGTTCAACAAACATTTTTTGATAATGACCCAATGATCAATCCCAAAAAAACAAAGAAACAGCACCAGTATCTTCGTAATTACATGACGAAGTGGAAAGTTCGTTTGTGGAATGATCTGAAGGGAAAAAAGATGCTTGGCTTTAAAGTTCGAAGGCAATATGACCTAGAAAACTACATTGTAGATTTCTATTGCCCGGCTTTAAAACATGCTATTGAGATAGATGGAGATGTCCATTATTTCGAAGAAGATTATAAAATTGTGATTCACTATCCGGAGGATATATTTAGGGATCGAGCCAAAGAATTTAAGAATGAGTTGAATGAAAATTTTTGATGAAACCACACCCGGCTCCTCCTTGTCCCGTAGGGATCACTACGTGGGAAAGGAGGAGAGGGCAGTCACCTAAACAAACTTGTACTATGTATAGTCAATATTCTGCCACCTTACTATCTATTTTTATACTATGCCTATCACTTTCCGCATGCAGCGGTGCCGACGATCGAGAACGACCCGAACGGCCCGATGATGTGGACATCCGTCCTGATGTAACTTTCGCGATTGCTGATGATCGTCCGCTTCATATCTATATTGAAAGCCAGGGTGTGGCCGAGCCAATCAGGGATATTACGGTTCGCCCCCGAATCAGCGGCTTTATTGCCGAAAATAATCTTGAAGATGGTGAACTTGTTCAGCAGGGCGAAACCATTTTGGCATTTGATGATCAGGAGTGGCAGTATCAGCTTCAGCAAGCCGAAAATGAGTATGAAACCGCACTGGTTGCCTATAATATTGAAACCCGCCAACGTCAAAACAGGGGTGGCAATGACGGAAATGGAGACCGTATGGTACGCATCAGCACAGGGCTTGCGGCCGCCGAAATGTTGATGGAAAGAGCAAAACTTGACTTATCCTATACAGCAATTAAAGCACCTTTTTCAGGTAAACTTTCAGTTCCCGTAGCAGTTACATCAGGGGCCTATATTTCGGCCGGGAGCGAATTAGGGAGATTGATCGACGACAGCCGGTTATTAATTCGATTTGATGTGCTCGAATCTGAATTGAACCGCCTCAGCCGCGGGATGGCAGTAGAACTCACAACTCCATCGGGCCAACGAAAAGTTGGCGAAATCAGATCGCTTGCTCCGGTTGTAGATTTTGAAAGTAAAACAGGGCAGGTAGTTGTAGAGGTTGACAACAGTGATCGCTCACTACGGGTGGGTATGACGGTGGAAGGCCGTATCAGAGCTGAAACACACAGCGGTACTGCAAGGGTGCCCCGCGAATCTATTCTGGAAAGAGATGGCGGAAGAACCCTGCTGTTTAAGCTTAATAATAATATTGTGGAATGGGTCTATGTAGATCCGGAATTTGCAACTTCTGAATGGGCAATCATCAATCATAATGAGATTGCGCCCGGCGATACCATTGCCGTTGGGCGGCATTTTGCCCTTAGCCACCTTCAGCAGGTAAGGCCCCGCATGTTGGGCCAGATTGTGAGGGAAGATGTTGTGGAGTAGAGTAAAAAATTGAACTACAAAAGCTGGACGTATTAGCTAATAAAGTATTCGCAATGCTATCTGCCATGAAAGAAATCTTCCGACGTAAATATTTCATCTCTCTTAGCTACATGCTTATCGCTGTAGTTGGGGTTGTGGCGTGGCTCAATATCCCCATGGAGATGACCCCAGACCTGCGGTTGCCGTCGGTTACGGTGAGCTACGGCTGGGGAAGTACCTCGCCGGAAGTGATGGAACAGGAGATTACCCGCAGGGTGGAGTCGGTGGCTACCAGGCTGAGGAATGTGGAGCGAATCCGATCGGTCTCGCAGGAAGGCCGATCCCGTGTCACAATCACATTCGAAAAGGGTACGCCGGTAGAGTACAGGGTTCTTGAACTGCAGGAGTATCTCTACGGGCTGAGCGATGAGTTTCCGCCGCAGGTTCGTCGGCCAAGCATCAGCCGGTCAATACCTCAGGAGCTGCAGGCCCAGGAGACATTTATGGCTTATTCCATCAGCGGAGAACGGTCGTCACGGGAACTGTTTCAGCTTGCCACACAACAGATTCGATTGCAGCTATTGGGCCTCGAAGGCCTGGCAGATATTGACATCCAGGGAGCAGAAGACCCTGCATTGACAATCCGTTTTGACACCTCTCTTTTAGAGAGATACGATTTTGATTCAAGGCAGTTAATGGGCGAAATACGGGAGAGGCTTAATTGGAGGTCGAGCGGATTTGTAGAGCAGAGCAGCATGAGATTGAGCATGCTAATTCCGCCGCAATTTGAGTCACTTGATGACATTCGGCAGATGAAAATTGCAATTCCCAACAGTATGCGACAGATTAAGGTGGGGGATATTGCCACTGTTGAGATAGAAGATTATCCCGTAAAAAGCCTGAAGCGCCTAAACGGGAAGCCCGCGCTAACCATGCTGTTTGTGAGAGAGAGTGGATCAGACGCAATGGGCCTGGCAGAGACGGTTCGAAATGAGATGGACAGAATTGAAGCAAGTTTGCCCAATGATGTCACCATCCAGCTTGAACGAGACTCCACTGATGACCTGCGTGAGCAGTTTGGCGATCTTCAATACCAGTCTGCATTCAGCCTCTTATTTGTTTTTGTAATTCTTCTGCTGTTTATTCGAAGGTTTCGCGCTCCGTTTGTGATTTTGGGAAGTATCCTTTTCTCACTGCTAATGAGCCTGAGTATTCTCTTTTTCATGAACTACACGTTGAATGTACTCACTCTGGCAGGCCTTACAGTTGCGCTGGGAATGATTATTGATAACGCCGTTGTGGTGTTTGAACAACTCAATCCCAGGTTGCCGATCGATAAAGAGAAGCGTATTGATCACGTAAAAAACGAGCTTCCATACACCCTGGTTCCTGTTTTTGGCAGCACACTCACTACCGTTGGTATTTTCATTCCTCTGTTCTTTGCAATGGAAGAACTTCAGCTGTTCCTGGTGCCCCTTGCCATTTCTCTTACCCTTACACTGGTGTGCTCAGTTTTAATAGCCCTTAGCTGGATACCATACGCCCTCATTTGGCTGGTTCCGGCAACCATAAAAAAAGAGGAGAAGCCTCTCAAAAAAAGAATCAACCGGCTGGTGAACAGGGTAATGGTTAGGTTTTTCTACTGGCGCCATAAAGCCAGGTGGGTGTTCTACATCGCATTTATAGCCTTGTTTGGCATTCCGCTGTTCGCCATTGATGAACCGGATTGGGACGACACAAACTGGCCGGAATTTACACGTTCCTACTTTGACAATCGCAGTGATATTGATCCATGGGTTGGTGGTTTAACGCATAAATTTTTTAACGAAACCTATTTTGGCACGCCATGGGGAGGGGCTCAGCAGGAGCGTATTTTCATCAACATACGAACTCCACAGGGAACACCTATTGAAGAGATCGACAGAATGGTCCGAAATTTTGAAACCATTGCGCTGCCCTATATGGAAGCATTTGATTATTTCGAAGCTGATATTTCTGAATACAGCGGTGCCCGGCTTCAGTTCTTTATCAAAGATGAATACCTGTTTCGCAACGAGCCCTACATTTTTTATAGTGAGGCTATATACCTGGCCTCCAGAACCGGTAACTCCGGCATCTCTGTAAGTGGGTTAGGTGATGGACACAGTACAGGATTTGGCGGCGGTGTATCCGGCCAAAGGATAACCCTGAGAGGTTTCTCGTATGATGAACTGCTGTTTCTGGCTGAGGACATTGCTACACGATTAAAAAGAAACCAGCGGGTAAAGGAAGTGGATATTCACTCGGTAGGCTGGGGCCGGAATGATATGTTTCAGTATGTACTGAACCTGGATGAAGAGAGACTCTCTTTAAAAGACCTGAACAGAAGAAACGTGCTTGATGCAATTCAGCTGGATGTGAATCCTGCAAATTCATTTGGAGTGATTGAGCTGGCCGGCGAGAGGCTATATCTGATGGGATCCAATCAGGCTCAAACGCAGTATGAGGAAGACTTTTTAGATCGTTCCCGGCTGTCAGGAACCAAGATGTTCAAAATCAGTGAGGTGGCTTCTTTAACCCGAGAGAGAACCATGAACCAAATTATCAGAGACAATCAATCATACAGCCGAACGCTTACGGTCGATTTTTTGGGCCCCTTCCGTCTTGCAAGTAATTATATTGAATCAGTACTAGATCAGGTTCCGGTTCCGGTGGGGGCGTCTATACAGTATGGCGGTGGTTTCTTTTCATGGGGGGAAAGTGAACAGTTAAAAAATTACCTGCTTCTGTTTTTTTTAACCGTGCTTTGTGTATGGATGATTGTCTCCGCTTTGCTCGAAAGCTGGAGAGATCCCATTGTTGTGCTTCTGGCCATTCCGCTCAGCCTGATTGGAGTAATGATGGGAGCACTCTATCACGATATCAATTTTGACCAGGGAGCCATTGCGGGAACCCTCCTTGCAGTGGGCGTGGTGGTAAACAACTCTATTCTCTTAATTCATGAAAAACAGCGGTGCCGCAGCCTGGGCATTCACGGCTTTCGAAGCTGGGTGCAGGTGTACCGAAACAAAATGCGGACGGTAATGATTACTTCCCTCACCACTATGGGCGGGCTGTTGCCGCTAATCATCTTTGGAACCAACGATTTCTGGACCGACCTGGCCGTCGTGGTAATCTGGGGCCTGGGAACCAGCCTGACGCTGATTCTGCTGCTGATGGGAGTGTGGGAAAAGGAACCCGGCCTGTCAGCCTCCGCAGTTCCTGACAGCGTCGGTTCATGAGGGTTTCACCGCGGGGCGCAGGGTGATAGATTTCTGAGATCCGAATCATTGTGTTGTGCAATTAACTGTGAAACGATAATGATAATTTCAATATAACTCTATGAGAATGAATCTATACAACGCGAAGCTAAATCAAATCAAGGGTAGTTTAATTCTGATGGTTGCGGGCATGATTTTAGTGGCCTGCAGTCATGAGTATGACGAAATGGAACCTATCCGTACTTCAGACCTGCCGGAGATCGAACTATCGCACCTTTTCACTCTTGACGAACCTGAAGGAATCTTTTTTGAAAGAATTAGATTTTTGCAAAGCGATTCACAGGGAAGGATTTTTGTTTCAGACCAGGAAGCCAATCACATTCTGGTTTACGACGAAACCGGGAATTTTATCACCACAATTGGCCGGGAGGGTGCCGGGCCGGATGAGTTCAGGGCGATACTCAATATGTTTGTGGATGAGAACGATCAGCTGATTGTCTTCGATATGGCAAATAACCGAAGCGTATTCTTCCGGGAAGAGAATGGATCGTGGCAGCCTGAAGAGTTTGTGTCGATAGAAGGAACAAGATTTGGAGTTCAAACCGTTGACAAAGCCGGAAACTACATCGTGAGACAGAGCCGTGATCAGATGCCTGAACCCGGAGCCTTCTGGTTTGTTCATGTACTGGGGACCGGCTCTCTGCAGGATGGATTGAAGGATGATGATGCTGTAGAGTTCAGGGAGATGGGATTCTTGGTACGAGATGATGGAATGATGAATGGGATCCCGTTTGG
>SKRK01000019.1 GCA_007118525.1 Balneolaceae bacterium | reverse complement strand
TTGAGTATTTCTCTAAACGGTTATCGGCCTTCTCTCCTGATGAAACCAAATCTGTTAATGTTTGAGCACAATGGTACGCACCTATCCAGCCCAGGTTCATTCCTTGTCCGCCGATTGGACTCACGACATGGGCAGCATCGCCGGCCAGAAGCACCCTGCCGGAATAGAGCCTGGAAGCCAGCAGATGTTGTACGCCAAAACTGCTCATCATGTAATTTTCGCATTGATCCAGGCTGTGACCCAGACGGTGTGAGATTAATTCAACCAACACCTCTTTTTCCGGAGTTTCAATTGGGTTATCGGTTTTTGCAACCCATCGCCGATGGCCATTTGGCAGGGGGAAGCACTCAATCAAACCCTCTTCATGCAGATAAACGGCAGCATCAGTGCCAAATGAGGTATTGTCGCTGAAATCACCCATGATGTAGGTATCCGGGTAGGGGCCGCCTTCAAACGGGATTTGGATGGCATCCCTGATAAAACTGTTTTTCCCATCACAACCAACAACATATTTTGAAACGATCCGGTGTTCCTCATTTTGATGGTGATATGTAAGCTCAACACGACCATCCTCTTCGATAAGCGATGTCACTTCAGCTCCGCGCAGGAGTGAATCAGGGTCTAATGCGTGTATCCACTTCTCCAGAATCTGTTCTGTTTTCCATTGGGGTATGGAAAGGATAAACCGGTAGGGCGGCGGACAACGCTCAAAGGTAATTTCACCCACCTTTTCCTGGTTCCAGAAAGCAATACCCTTCTCAATTTTGAGTCCGTCTTCAAGAAAAGGATCAACTATACCGGCCTCATCGAAAAGCTCCAGTGAAACCGGATGAATACCGAGTGATTTAGAGTGGAGATCAATCGATGATTTCTTCTCCAGAACCCTGCAGTTTAAACCTCTCTGCAAAAGGATCCCCGCCAGGTATAAACCCACCGGTCCTCCTCCCACAATTGTGATGTCGGTTTGAGATTCAATCATCTGTCACGATTTTCATATATAGCCAATAACCTGAAAGGAAACATGCGTTTCACACTCCATTTTTGGGGCAACTGCTGAGCCAATTCAGGCTTTCTGTAACTTCTTTGGATGGAGATTTTTCCGTCTTTAACAATATAGCTGTTTCTGAAGATGAGCGGCGCAATCATAGAGAAAGAGATATAGCCCAGATCGCTTCGCTCGATGTCGCTGAAGATGACGAGTTCCCGGGTTAGTTTTTCAGCATCACTGCAAACTGACCGCAGCTGCGGACCGGTTAAGTGGTGAATCAGGTGGTTGGATATCACGATATCAAACCGGTGCACCTCCTCTACAAGCTTTTCTGAAAGTACAGCACGAAATGAAACCGAATCGGGCCAGTCGAGTGATGAGAGATACTCCATGGAACGTGAATCAGGGTCTATTCCGGTAAATTCGACTTCATATCCATCCATCTCGCAATGTTTATGGAGTAGCCTGATGATGTCGCCTCCTCCACACCCAATATCCAGTATGGAAGATCTGCCCTGTTTCTTGGCCAGAATGGGTTTGATATGATTTTTGTAGATAGAACTCCAGCCGGATAGCAGCCGGTTTATGGTGGTAAACTGGCGATAGGTATTTTGCAGCATTTCCGCATCACAATCGGGCCTGTCCATCCACTCTGTAAGATTATCGTTACGCTGTGAGAGGAACAAGGGCATCAGATCTGTTTGGTTGAAAGGAGTTGGGTGAAAGCATTGGCTTACAGCCGGGTCAGTAGTGCTGATTCAAGCGTCAGGCCCGGGCCAAAGGCCATTGCCAGTGTGCGATTTTCTGCCTGATCGCATTTCGTATTCAGAAGCTCTTTCAAAACAAAAAGAACCGTGGCACTGCTCATGTTGCCGTAATCTGAAAGAACCTTTCTGGAAGCTCCCAGCGTAGTTTCGGGAAGTGAAAGCGTGCTGACTACCTTGTCTAAAATGGCACGTCCGCCGGGATGAACACCCCAGAGATCGATCTCATCAACCGAGAGATTGAACTTTTTTAAAACCGGGTTGAGAAAGTCTTCAAGACCTTCGCTTAAAAGCTGCGGGATATAGGTCGACAATACCATATTAAAACCATTGTCACCGATTGACCATGCCATATCTTCTTCACCTTTTTCGGTAATGGAAGAGGCAAAACCATCGATTTGATAGGAGGTTTGATCGGGTACCCGGTTACTCACGATGGCACCGGCGCCACCGTCCGAGAATACGGATGAGGATAACAGGTCGTCCATCTTGGAATTGGCCTGAAAGTGGAGCGTGCAAAGTTCAACAGAAACAACCATGACGTTGGCATCCGGATTGGATCTGCAAATTTGATTGGCCAGTTTAAGCGCAGGTATGGCCGCATAGCAACCCATGAAACCGAGATGGTATCGTTCAGTAGCCGGACTCAGTTTAAGTGATTTTATAATATCATAATCAGGTCCCGGTGCATAAAATCCGGTACATGATACTGTAATTATATGCGTGATTTCAGAGGGTTGAAACGGGGATTCCGCTATCAGTTTTTCTGCAATTTCGACAAAGAGTTTCCGGCCTTCCCGGATATAAATTTCATTTCGGTTTTTGGTGCCGGGCGTTGCACCATGTCCATTAAAAAATAGTGAGTGATCACCTGTTTTTCGAAAATCATCTACCACCGAGTGTCGGGTATTAATTCCGGATCGAGCATAGAGGTGATGAATAATCCGCCTGTCCTGATCACTGCCCGGTACAATTTCTTTCATCCGGTCGCGCAGCTCATCCTGTGTGTACACATAGGGTGGAACAGCTGTTGCAATGTGATGGATGAAAGAAGGCATAGTGAGATAAATTAAGATCGAGATGTTTTAGCTATCAATTGTATTATTCAAAATATCGTTCGATAACCGGTAGAAGTACCCATTTCCCATCAACTTGGCGGAAGTGACTCCTCATCCAATTTCGGCAGGGTTTCTTTTCCGATTAATTTCATATAGCTTTGTAATTAACGTAATAAATTTTTTCCTGTTGAAAAGAAATTATTTACGCCTGTATTTGTGAAACCTGTAGCTTCACAAAAGCTGAAAAGAAACCGTTTAAGGCATAAATTTCATAGCAGAATGCCCTATTTTTCTATGACACTCCAATAGGTTCCATTGGCGTTCAATCTATTTTTTGATAAATTTTAGTAGAGAGAAAATAAATCATGTAATGTCATGATACGTCGTAACACTACCATAATTACACTTTGTGCAGCTTTCCTTTTTACTTCCCTGATTCCGCAAATTATGGAGGCTCAGACTTTCTCGGGTGCTGGAATTGTGGATATGTCGGATACGCTTGATCGGGAGAAAGATCCGGATAAAGAAATCATTCTGAAACCAGTTGTTGAAGAGTATCTCTATTATGATTCATATCACGATAATTTTACCCTTCAGAACGGTCTCTTTTTGGGTCCTTCACATGGGGGAATAGAAACGACAATTCGTTATTCCGGAAGCGACCTGTTTGCCAGCTTGTTTTTTGGTGCCTTGAGCGCAAGCAGGTCGGGTTCGCCGGTGCAAGAGACATTTACAATTGGCGGAATCTCTTTTGGAAGTGAGTATCTATTGTCCGGTAATCGCAGGGTTGTAGATCAAAGTGGACCTGAATTCTACATGAGACTGAGCCCGGGTATTGGCATAGCCGGCAGAGGGGTGTTTACAGATTATGAACCTGATTTTTACCTGGGTGTTTTCACTTCTGCGATTCTGGGAGCCAACCTGCGAATTTCTGATCGCACATCCTTTTTTATGCATGGAGGGGGGAGGGTGATCTGGTTTCCGGGCCTTGATGAAATCGGTTTTATGGGCGTGTCGGTCATCTCAATCGGAATTCAATTTACGACATCTCCTCAGCTACCGATGGTCAGGTATTAGCAAGCTGCAAGAGGCAGGATTAGCTGGATTTTATATCGCAAAAAAGTTAGCTCACGGGTTTACGGAACATAGTATCCGGAATTCGGGTAGATCTAAACTAAGTTGGAATTAACCCCTGCTTCGTGCAAAAGAACACTTCTAAGGGCAGGCGCAAAGAGCGCTAACAAACGCAAAGGGGTAAATTGGCTTCCCAAACCCCAAACCCTAAGCGCTGAAGGCGCGCAAGAATTCTGCGATTCTACAGTTCTACAGTTTCAGTTCACCCATCCAAAATCTCCGCATCAATCCCGCGACTTTGATCCAAATCCGGCCTCATATTGATTGTCTTCATACTTTTCACGCTCCCATCGCCCTTGTTTTCTTGTGGAAACGGATATTGTGCAGAATTCCGGCAACGGTTAAACCGGCAATCAATCCTACCCACAGCCCCGGTGCTCCATAATCAGCGATGAACCCGAGATAGTAGGCAACGGGAATGCCTACCAGCCAGTAGGCCACCAGGTTTACGTACATTGGCACTTTGGTGTCTTTGAGTCCGCGAAGGGCGCCGAAACCGCTCACCTGCAGCCCATCTGAAAGCTGGAAGATAGCAGCCATTAACAGCAGCTGTACAGCAACTTCAATTACCTCCTGGTCGGTTGTATAGATGGAGGCAATCATTTCCGGAAACAGATAGATAAACAGAGCTGTGCACGCCATGATACAGGAGGCCACACCTACACCCACAAAACCGCGAAATCGTGCTTCAGAAGGACGGTTTCTTCCAACGGATTGACCAACCCGGGCTGAAATAGCCACAGAAAGCCCAAAAGGGATCATAAACGCCATGGATGCAAAGTTAATGGCTACCTGATGGCCCGCTATGGCTAAAGTGCTGATGGTACTTACCAATAAGCTGACTACAGCAAACATGGATACCTCCATGGTAGAACTGACTCCTATAGGCACTCCTATTCGAAGCAGTTCACCCAGGTATTTTTTCTCAGGCCATCGAAACTTCCCGAAGATATCGAACCGTTTGTAGGCTTCAAATCCCATGGTAAACCAGAGCATAGCAATAAACATCACGGTAAATACTATTGCAGAGGCATAGCCTGTACCGATGGCTCCAAGCTGGGGGAACCCGAGCTTGCCGAACATTAATACGTAATTGGCCGGAATATTGACTAACAAACCAATGCCTGCAATAAACATGGCCGGCCGGGTTACACTTAGGCCTTCATTGAAATAACGCAAAGCTCCGAATGCATATGCCGGAAAAATACCCCAGGAGATAGCTTTGAGATAACCGTTGGCAATCGGTACAATCTCTTCGGTAACGCCAATTAAAGGGAATGCAAAATCGAGATTTCGAAGCAGGATAAAGCTGGGAACTGCCAGGATTTGACTCAGCCAGAGGACCTGTCGGGCATTTTTACCGATCTGCTTAAACTTGCGACCACCCACATTTTGAGCCACGATTGGGGTTACGGCCATCATGCAGCCAAGGCAGAGCACCACAAAGGGAAGTAGTATGCTCGATCCTACCGCAACAGCTGCAAGATCTTCAGGTGAAAGACGGCCGGCCATCACCGTGTCAACAAAACTCATGCTCATTTGGAGCAGTTGAGCAATAATAACGGGTATACCGATTTTGAGAAGGCTCGAAACCTCCTGTTTAATACTATTATTATATGTGGGTTGTGTGGGATTCATCAGAAATTGTGAAGGGCAGATGGTACGAAGATTTAGGCTGACTTGTTACCGGAAATATCTGTTTAAGGCAGGTTGAGTTAAATCTGCCGGGCAGCTAGTTGAGATCCGATTTTTCAGTCATATATTTCAGAGGCAACAATTCGGAAAATCCACTCAACTTTTAGTACTTTTTAAGATGAAGATTTAAAAAAAGATACAAGCAGATAAAAAGCTAAACAAAGGAGAACGTATGGCCAAGCGTGTATTGATCATGAGCGGTGGTGGTGCAAAGGGAGCCTTTCAGGCCGGAGTTATTGAGCAGCTCAGCAAAAACGGATGGAAACCTGACGCAGTTGCCGGGATAAGCGTAGGGGCTTTGAATGGGATAATGGTGGCAACGGGTAAATCGGATGATCTTGGTTCTGTTTGGAGAGATCTTCGCGAAGAGGAGATTCTTAAAAGGCGCCGGTTTGACCGGAAAGTGAGTAATTTTATACTGCATAAAATCGGTATCAGAAAACCTCCACTGGGTTTTTTTGATAATTCACCGCTCAGAGAAAAACTGCGAAAATCTATAGGAAACCGGTTTATAACAGATTTTTATTGTGGCACCGTAAACATTTCAACAGGTGCTTACCAGGAGCACAAAGGCCTTCGTGGAATGGTGCCATGGAATATGCTTGAACAAGTGCTTGCCAGTACAGCTATCCCGGTGGTTTTTGATCCGATTGAGTTGAATGGCGACCTGCATGTGGATGGGGGTATTCGCCATGTGAACCCGATTGGCCAGGTCTTAAAAGATCACAGCCCGGACGAAGTGATCTTGATTATAACCCGAAAGTTCAGGGAATTTGGGGAACCCCGAACGGTGAAAGATATTGTGGATATTTCCGTTCAGACACTCAATATCATTCTTGAGGAGATCTTTATGAAAGATTTACGGGAATTTACCCGGATTAACCGGCTCGTAAGGCAGGCTGATGAACAGGGGGCTGTATTGAAGAAAAGCAACGGCAAACCGTATAAAGTATACAAAGCCACTCTCTATCAACCCAATGAATCTCTCGGAAGCAGCCTCAACTTCTCAGCAGAACAGGCCAGGAAAAACATCAAAATTGGCCTTGAAGCTGAGGGAATTGAGCTAT
>SKRK01000285.1 GCA_007118525.1 Balneolaceae bacterium | reverse complement strand
GTGCCGATTTTGCCGGCCGAGGTGTCAAATACCTTAAAACCCAGGTCACCGGGAGTGAAATAGTACTTCTCATAAAAACCGGGATCATCCGGTATGTGCATTTTCCGGTATAATCCGGCAATGGTTCCATCCTTTTCAAGCACTACCATTGTATTAAAATAGATTCCGGCTGCTTTTCTCTCAAAAAGCGGCAGCAGGATCACAACACCCAACTCTTTTGCCAGCTTTGAAAATCTATCGGTGGCTGGACCAGGCACCGGTTCTGCCCAGGAGAAAAATGTTTGATCTATCTCACGGCAAAAATAGGTGGAATTAAACAGCTCTTGAAGCGCAATACAATCGGCTCCGGATTCTGCAGCTTCCCTGATAAAATGTTCAGCCTTGTCACTGTTTTCCGGCAGATTTGTTGTACATGCAAATTGAATGGCAGCAAATTTCACAGTTCAAATATTAATGAAGATTATCTGGTGTTTTTTTTATAAAAAAAGAATGTAAGCAAAATGAATCTGAATCTCATTTAAGCTGTTTGGTGTTGTATCAGTAAAAAGATTCAAAAAAGCGCTTTTATTTTTATAAAATTAAGTGAAAGCCCTACCTTTAAAGAACAAGATGGGGTGCAATATACCTCAAAATATTTAACAGGCTCATCATTCATCTTTTTGAAAACTTATAAGAGCTGCAAAATTCAGAAATGACTACCAATAGAAATTATTCAGAAATGGATCAATATCATAAGCAACCGAAAAGTAAATACGGACTTGACTATCTGGGACTAAAAGACAGTGATAATGTACTTTGGAACCTGAATCCAACCGAACTATACGAACAGGCTATCTGCAATAAAGAGGCCGTTTTAACCGACAAACACGCTCTGTTGGTTCATACCGGCAAATATACCGGAAGGTCTCCGAGTGATAAATTCACCGTTGAGGAGCCTTCCACAAAAGATGATATCGACTGGGGTGGATTCAACCAGCCCATCTCTTCCGAGATCTTTGACAGCCTTCATAAAAAAGTAGCCGGATATCTGACAGACAAAAAAATTTATGTAAAGGACCTATATGCCGGTGCTGATCCAAATTACAGGTTGAATGTCCGTGTGGTTAGCTCAGCTGCATATCACGCCCTTTTTGCGCACAACATGTTTATCAATCCTTCTGATGAAGATCTGATGGATATTGAACCGGGTTTTACGGTTTTGGCTGCTCCAACATTCCAGGCTGACCCCGATGTGGATGGTACCCGTTCGAGTACGTTTATCCTCTGCAGTTTCGAAAAGAAAGTGATTCTGATTGGAGGAACGCTCTATTCCGGTGAAGTGAAAAAAGGTATTTTCGCTGTAATGAACTACCTGTTGCCCAAAAAGGACGTAATGGCTATGCACTGCTCTGCCAATATGGAGCAGAACGGAAAAACTGCCGTCTTCTTTGGCCTGTCGGGAACCGGTAAAACCACCCTCTCTGCTGATGCAGATAAGATTTTGATTGGTGATGACGAACATGGATGGAGTGAAGACGGAATCTTCAATTTTGAGGGCGGATGTTATGCAAAAACGATCAACCTCTCAGCGGAGAAAGAACCCGAGATCTTTCAGACCACCCAAATGCCGGGTACAATCCTTGAAAATGTGGTTGTGGATAAAGACAGGGTACCGGATTTTGATGATGACAGCCTCACGCAGAACACCCGCTGCTCCTACCCCATCTCTTTTATACCGAATGCAAGTGATACCGGAGTTGGAAACCATCCCAAAAACGTGATCTTTTTAACTGCCGATGCATTTGGAGTGCTCCCTCCCATTTCCAAGTTGACACCCGAACAGGCGATGTATCACTTTATCAGCGGATACACTGCCAAGGTTGCCGGAACCGAACGTGGAGTTACCGAACCTCAGGCTACTTTCTCTGCATGCTTTGGTGCGCCTTTCATGCCGCTGCACCCTACCGTTTATGCGGAACTGCTTGCCGAAAAGATTCGTAAGCACGATTCCAATGTATGGCTTGTGAATACCGGTTGGACCGGCGGAATGTATGGAACCGGATCCCGTATGAAACTCTCGCACACCCGAAATATGCTGAATGAAGCCATTGCCGGAAATCTGGATGATGTCAACTATGTTGAGGAACCTGTATTTGGCCTTCAAATTCCTGAGAAAGTGTCCGGAGTGCCCGATGAGGTGCTTCTTCCCCGAAAAACATGGGAAGATAAAGACGCCTACGACAAGAAAGCATCTGAACTGGCCGATATGTTTAAACAGAATTTTGAGAAATTCTCTGAACAGGCAAGTAATGAGCTTTTAAAGGCCGGGCCGGTAATTGAATAATCAGGTTAGTGATTGACTGAAAAGCCCGGAGTGGAGACATTTCGGGCTTTTCTATTTTTCAACTCCTTTTACTCATCTTTGAAGTTCCGTACCTTAAAATTCAGATTTTAACAGAACAGATTTATGAGCGTTATTTCCATTCCCGATTTTAATCAAACTATCCCAATCGACAAGGTTGGTGTTGAAGAGCGTGTTTCACGCTTAAATAAGCGAAGTATCAAAAAAGAGTCAAAGGTTCAGGCCCTGAATCTGGCCCTGAGCATGATTGACCTGACCACCCTGGAGGGAAAAGATTCTGAAGGTAAAGTGATTCAAATGTGCAGCAAGGCAAGGATGCCCTACGCCCCTATGCCACATCTGCCTTCTGTAGCCGCCGTTTGCGTATATCCGAACATGGTAACCACGGCAAAAAAGGCGCTGAAAGGCACCAGCATTAATGTGGCAAGTGTTGCCACTGCTTTTCCCAGCGGAATGGCTCAGCTGCAGGTTAAACTGGATGACACCAAGTTTGCCGTTGATAGCGGAGCCGATGAAATTGATATGGTAATTTCTCGCGGTGAATTTTTGAAGGGGAACTACAATTTTATTTTTGATGAAATTGCCGCTATAAAAGAGGTCTGCGGGGAAGCTCATCTAAAGGTTATTCTTGAAACCGGCGAGCTCGAAACCTATGAAAATGTGCGCACGGCAAGCGATATTGCGATGTATGCCGGAGCGGATTTTATTAAAACCTCAACCGGAAAGATATCTCCCGCAGCAACGCAACCGGTTACACTGGTTATGCTGGAAGCCATTCGGGACTTTTACGGTGACACGGGTATTATGGTAGGCATGAAACCCGCCGGCGGTATTCGAAAGGCGAAAGAGGCGCTGCAATATCTTGTCTTGGTTAAGGAAACACTGGGAGCGGCATGGCTTACGCCCGATTGGTTCCGGTTTGGGGCAAGTTCACTCACAAATGACCTGTTGATGCAGATTGTAAAACAGGAGACCGGAGTTTATCAAAGCCTGCACTACTTCTCTGAAGATTAAACGATTTTAAAACGGTACACATATTATGTCTGAGAAAACAAAAGAAAATGAAGCTGAAGCCACTGCCAACGGCTCACCGAAGCCCACATCTCCAAATGCTGACCTGAAGCATGATTTTGCATCTTTTTGGAACTATAGCCCGGCACCTGAGAGCAGTGATTTTGTAGAGATCAGGAAGCAGTATCAACACTATATTGATGGCTCCTTTTCTGTACCGGCCAAGAAGCGATATTTTAAATCGATCAATCCGGCTACCGAAGAGGTTCTTGCGGAATTTGCTGAAGGGACTTCAGAAGACGTGGACAAAGCGGTAAAGGCAGCCCGCAAAGCCTATGATAAAGTTTGGAGTAAATTACCGGCTCGTGAGAGAGGGAAATATATCTACCGGATTGCAAGAATGATTCAAGAGCGTGCAAGGGAGCTGGCCATTATCGAATCGATGGATGGCGGAAAACCGATCCGCGAATCACGCGATGTGGACGTTCCACTGGCTGCTGCATACTTCTTCTATTATGCAGGCTGGGCCGATAAACTGGACTACGCCTTCCCGGGCAGAAAAGCTGAGCCCGTAGGTGTATGCGGACAGATCATCCCCTGGAACTTTCCGCTTCTGATGCTTGCATGGAAAATCGCTCCTGCCCTGGCAACGGGCAATACCGTTGTGTTGAAACCTGCCGAGACCACATCTTTAACCGCACTGAAATTTGCAGAGATCTGCATGGATGCAGGATTGCCGGCAGGCGTTGTAAATATAGTTACAGGAGCAGGTCAGACAGGTGCTGCTATTGTGGATCATCCCGACATCAACAAAATTGCTTTTACCGGGTCAACAGAAGTTGGCAAAATTATTCAGAAATCTTTAGCGGGAACAGACAAGAAATTTACACTCGAATTGGGAGGAAAAGGACCCAACATTATTTTTGAGGATGCTTCAGTGGATCAGGCCGTTGAGGGTATTGTGAACGCCATATTCTTCAACCAGGGCCATGTTTGCTGTGCCGGATCACGATTGCTGGTTCAGGAGGGCATTGCCGACAAACTGATTAAGAAACTGAAGCAAAGAATGGAAACGCTGATTGTGGGTGATCCGCTGGATAAAAATACGGATATCGGGGCCATCAATTCCAAAATGCAGTTCAACAAGATCAATGAGTATATTGAAATAGGTATTAAGGAGGGGGCAACCATCCATCAAAGCAACTCATCAAACCTGCCGGATAAAGGTTATTTCTGCAAGCCTACCATATTTACCGGTGTGGCACAAAGCAACCGGATTGTACAGGAAGAAATTTTCGGGCCTGTTTTGACGATTCAAACTTTCCGGACACCGGAGGAAGCGGTGGAAAAGGCCAATAATACACCCTATGGGCTTGCCGGCGGTATTTGGACGGACAAAGGTTCTAAAATCTTTAAAATCAGTCAAAAATTACGGTCCGGTGTGGTATGGGCTAATACCTTTAATAAGTTTGATCCAACCTCACCCTTTGGAGGATACAAAGAGAGCGGAGTCGGACGCGAAGGCGGGCTGCACGGCCTGTATCCGTACGTAAATCTTAAATAGTGAAAGACATGGTATTTTTCAGTCGAATTACAGCTAAAACCAGTGGATTGATAAAAATACCACGTCTCATTCGAAGCATAATTTTTAAATAAACATTCATGTCAGACAGAATTGACGTTTTAAAAACCTATAAAACCTATGTTGGCGGGAAATTCCCCAGAAGTGAATCCGACCGAACCTACAAGGTTAAAAACAGTAATGACAAGATAGTCGCCAATGCATGCCGCTGCACGCGCAAAGATGTCAGGGATGCGGTATTGGCGGCAAGAGCAGCCTCAAAAGACTGGAGCGGAAGATCGGCGTACAATCGCGGACAGGTACTCTATCGAATTGCTGAAATGCTGGAAGGACGCAAGGATCAATTTATCAAGGAGCTGGAGCTGCTTGGAATGAAATCCAAAGAGGCCATCTATGAAGTGGAACTATCCGTTGACAGGCTCATCTATTATGCCGGCTGGACGGATAAGTATCCACAGGTTTTCGGTACTGTAAATCCGGTTGCAAGTTCGCACTTTAATTTCAGTACGCCCGAACCTACCGGTGTGGTTGGAATCATAGCGTCGGATACGGATCCGCTCCTCTCCATCATCTCCCTGATAGCACCGGTAATTGCAGGTGGTAATACATGTGTAATTTTGGCATCAGAAAGCAATCCGCTGCCTGCTGTAAGTTTTGGAGAGGTTCTTCACGCATCGGATGTACCCGGAGGCGTGGTAAATATTTTAACCGGTTACCGGGAAGAGATGGTTGATCATCTGAGCAGCCATATGGATGTAAATGCGGTTCTGAATACTATTTTTGATAAAAAAACCCGGAAACTTATAGATGAAAATGCATCTATAAGCGTTAAGCGGGTAGTTCATTACGACAGTAAAAACTGGGCGGATGATACCCATGAAAATCCATACTTAATTCTGGATTTCCAGGAAACCAAAACAACCTGGCATCCGGTAGGTGTCTAATATCTATTTTTTATGATTAAATACGCATACATTCCTGTTCTGCTGTTTCTTTTTTTGTGGGGTTGTGCCACTACAGAACCTGTCGCCGAAGATGAAGAGGGAACAACATCACCCTATTTTGAACTCACAGATATAATTCTTGAGGAGTATGTACTCGAAAATCTTGATGAATTTGACAGGATGCTTGTGGAAAGCCGAAGCACCCTTTCAGATCAGTTTTTAGACCTGGATCATGATATGCCGGAGATTTTTACACGTGAAGTGATTAAAGACGACCGCAATGTAGATGAATATGCCGGATTCCGTGTCCAGATACTCTCAACCCGTGATGTGGTTCATGCCGATACGACCAAGGATAATTTTATGGCCTGGGCCGACTCAACGATAGCCGGCTATGCACCGGAAGCGTATGTCTTTTTCCGCCAGCCTTACTACAGGGTTCGTGCAGGTGATTTTCATGATCGCGACATGGCCATTGAATTCTCACGACTGTTGAAGAAATTCTATCCCGATGCCTGGGTAGTTCACGACCGGATTGAACCTAATCGTGTACCGGCCGATACTGCAGTCATTAAATATCGTGAACCTGAAGATGTATTACAGCCTGTTGATCCCGGGCGGTTGAATAACCGTTAAATTACACATTAAACCGGAAGAGCATCACATCGCCGTCGTTTACGATGTACTCTTTTCCTTCCTGGCGCATTTTGCCGGCTTCCCGGGCTGCTTTTTCTGAGCCCAGCCCCACATAGTCACTGAAGGATATCGTTTCGGCACGAATGAATCCTTTTTCAAAATCCGTGTGAATAACTGCGGCAGCCTGCGGTGCTTTCATGCCTTTTTTGATCGTCCAGGC
>SKRK01000252.1 GCA_007118525.1 Balneolaceae bacterium | reverse complement strand
TTATGGAATATGATACTGCAACGAGGCGTGTTTCATCAACATCAAAAGGAGGGATATCGAATCTGTTTCAGGTAGATGATGAGATCTTTGTTCTTTCTGCAACCTCTTATGGGAGCTCAGACTTTGAATATGACAGAGAGATCTCATTTTATATGATCCATTTGTCTGAGATGGAAACATACTTTATTGGTTCTCACCACCATCAGGGGGATGGCAATATTTCTGTTCAGCTGACTGATTTGGGTGTCGTGCTAATCGAAGGGGGAGAAGCGAGCCTGTTCAGATAGAAATTGTTGCAAAACAAAAGTCACACCCCTTTCGAGATGCGACTTTGTTTGCAAAATCTAAAGGCAAGAATTGGATTAGCTGTTATAGCCCAACTCATTTTTAATTTCACGGGCCAGGATGAGGCGCTGAATTTCAGAGGTTCCCTCTCCAATCGTCATCAATTTGGAGTCTCTCAAAAATCGCTCCACGTGGTACTCTTTGGTATAGCCGTACCCGCCGTGAATCTGAATGGCATCAAGCGCGGCTCTTTCCGAGAGTTCGGAGGCAAAGAGCTTGGCCATGGAAGCTTCTTTTGTGTAGGACCGGCCCTGGTCTTTAAGCCAGGCTGCACGATGTACCAATAAGCGGGCTGCATCAATCTCTACTGCCATATTCACCATCTTGTGTTCAATGGCCTGAAAGTCACCGATCGATTTGCCGAACTGCTTTCGCTCTTTGGCATATTTCATCGACTCTTCAAGGGCACCACGGGCTATTCCAACAGATAGGGCACCGATTCCGATGCGGCCGCCGTCAAGTACCTGCATGGTATCTACAAAGCCTTTGCCAAGTTCACCGAGCAAGTTTTCGGCCGGCACCTTCACATTTTCAAAATAGACTTCAGTGGTATCAGACGAATTCATTCCCAATTTGTGCATCGGCTCACCGGGTTTTACACCATCCATTGTACGTTCCACAATAAATGCACTGATTCCTTTTGTACCGAGTGTAGGGTCTGTTTTGGCCAGAACAACATAAGTATCACCCACTGAACCTTGGGTGATGAAAATTTTGGCTCCATTAATTACCCAGTTGTCACCATCTTTAACAGCGGTGGTCTTCATATCAGAGGCATCGCTTCCTGACCCCGGTTCTGTGAGGCACCAGGCCCCAAGTTTCTCACCTTTTGCAAGGGGAGTGAGGTATTTCAATTTCTGTTCGTGGTTTGCTGCATGTGCGATGTGTCCGCTACCGAGCGAAGTATGCGAGGCAACCGTAAGTGCAAGAGAAGCATCCCATCGGGCAATCTCCTCAATGGCCAGACAAAAACTGACCGTATCGAAGCCGCCGCCACCATATTTTTCTTCATGGTAAATTCCAAGGAGTCCCTGATCAGCCAGCATTTTAACCAGATCATGTGGAAATTTTTTGCTGTTGTCTCGCTCAATAACGCCTTCAGCGATATGGCGGGAGGCAAAATCGCGAACCATGTCGCGGATCATTGCCTGGTCTTCGGTTAAGTCAAAAGAGAGTGAGGTTGATTTTTCTAGCACGTCTAAATTCATTTTTTACTTCTAAGGTTTAATTTATGGAACCGCTTCCAAAATATAACGTTTTTTGCCGGTTTTTCATTTAATGGTTTATGAAAAAAAATGATAACTTTAATTTATAAGGAAGTTAATTAGTGGATGTTCCGTTCTGTAATTATGCAATTTTAATAAAAATCAGCAATGGTTTTTGGCTGTAAGCACTTCTGATGGAACAATTTCACCTGAATTTTCTTTATGGTAATGGATGACTAACCAAAACAGGAAAAAACCACAACACAAATAAAATTATGATGAAATTAAAAGTTATACCTGCCATTTTAATATTAATGTTTATAGCCATGGGGTGCGCCTCTCCAAGTGCACTAACCTCGGATGAAGTGACCCATGTTGCAGGAGTTGTAGTTGACAGCGAGTCCTTTGATCGCATTGCAAATGCACAAATCCGATTTATGAACGACGGAATAACAGTGAATACAGAGAGCAACGGAACATTCACAGCAAGGGATATATCGGTTGGAACACAAAACGTTTCCATCGAAGCTGAAGGATATGGTACTATTGAAAAAAGTGTGGATATTGTAGACGGAGGAACTCGGTTACAACTGGCACTTGAAAGGTAGTTCGCAGATCACGTACATCAATTAATCAGGCTCTTTCACATTGTGAGGGAGCCTTTTTTTTTGGATTCACGCATAACCTGATGAAAAGAAGAATAGAAACAGGATCGTTTACACAAATCCATCAATGATCTAGCCATAGTTCCATGTTACACCACGCCCGATTTCAGGATCCGGAAACTCCCAGCTCACAGCCCCTTGGTCGCAGGCATACATGCAGGTGCCGCACTCAATGCAATCTTCTACCTGAAAATGAACCTTGCCGTTTTCATCTTTGGTATAGCAGTTGGCAGGGCATACATAGGTAGTACATTTGTGCGGACAAGTGGAGTTACAAATATCAGTGTTCACCAAAATATGAGGCTTAATATCTGATTTTGCCTGGTTACGATAACTGATAAGTCCGAGCCGCTCGGGAAGAGATAGGAGTTTCATTTTGACGATTATTTATGATTATTGGAAATTTATTTGTTTGAGATTACATATACTTTAAAAGTTGACAGTAGGCAGTATGCAGTTGACAACTTCAGATCTGAAATAAGAGTACATAGGGAATAAAATCTACAGTTACGGAGTTGTCAACTGTAAATTGCCAATTGCCAACTCTTTAATCAACTTCACACGCTCCCAAAAAACGCTTTGAAGTTGCAACTGCCCTACAACGCTTTCGCGCCCTTAGCACCCAGTTTAATCAATTCCCAATACGAGGCATGCCGTTTGATTGCACCCTTGAGCATTTCCCGTGATTTGGGTGTCGGTTCGTTTTTAATACTAAAGAAGTTCCGTCCGAAATCACAAATCAGGTTTGGCATCTTTTGGGTCATTACCGGATCGTGCAACAGGTGAACCGCATCCTGAAAATTGTTGATATCTTTCATGATATAACTGTTTTCAAGGGTATCCTGGTATTTTTTCATTGCAGATTCACCAAAATCTCCTGCTTTTTTAGCCTCTGTAATTGTTTCAGCTGCAAGTATACCCGATCTCATGGCATAGTCCATTCCCTGAATGGCTTTTCCGGCATTCAATAAAAGATTGGCGGCTTCACCGCAAACCACCAGTCCCGCTTTGTAAAGCTGTTTTGGCATAACCCGTTTATCGCCCGAAGAGACAATATGTGCGGAATACTCCACAACTTCGCCACCGCGAATGGTATCTGCAATTACAGGATGTTTCTTGAACTCATTAAGAATATCGTGAGGTTTTTGTTCCTTCTCCCGCAGATCTTTCAGGCCCAAAACAAGGCCGATGGATATGGTGTCTTTATTGGTATAGAGAAACCCTCCTCCCTCAACCCCGTTGGTTGCGTATCCCACAAATTCGTTACTCATGCCGCTTTTGCCATTCAGCTGAAAACGGTCTTCCAAAACTTTTTGATCGTAACGGATAATCTCCTTCACCCCGGTAAGCATATGATCGGCAGGAACATACTTGTCTTGAAGCCCAACCTGACGGGTTAGAAGGTTGTTTACGCCTTCAGCCAGTATTACCGAATCGGAATAGAACTCATCACCGCCGGCCTTGATGCCTACTGCTTTGTCATCCTCAAGCAGGATCTCCTCGACTAAAATGTTGGGTGCAATGAATGAGTCCATGGCGTAGTCGCTGGCGTCAATCGCTTCCTGAACTTTGTCGGCCAGCCAGCGGTCGAACTTGGATCGCAGAACCACCACACCGGTATAAGGGGGCTCATTAAAGTGGGATGATTTGAAATCCACAGAGAACGTGGACTGTTCATCCATAAATGTAAGCCTCCTGTGGTTGATGAACCGGTCCCAGCCGCCGTCTTCTTCCCAATAGTTGGGAACCAGTTTTGCCAGGTCGTTGCCCCATAGCACCCCGCCGGAAACGTTCTTTGCTCCGGGAAATTCACCTTTCTCGATGAGCAGAAATTTCATGTTGTTTCTTGCGAGAGTCATAGCTGCTCCCAAACCGGCCACTCCGGCACCTACAATGATACAGTCAAATTTTTCGTCCATAGTGAGTTAGTCAGCAGACTTGAGTCGTGAGTCTTGAGGTTGCAGCGAAATCTGCAACCGCCATTAATGAGGGTTTCCTGGTTATCACGAGTTTAGAATAAACTATTCTCATGACTCAGGACTCAAGACTTTTATCTCAAATCTAATTTTGTTTAATCTTTTTCAGTTCTTCAATAAAGGGTGGAAGCACTTTGTAGAGGTCTCCAACCAGACCGTAATCGGCAATATCAAAAATAGGGGCGTCGGGGTCTTTATTGATGGCTACTATTACCTTGCTGTTCGCCATGCCGGCAACGTGCTGAATGGCTCCTGAGATCCCCACTCCAATGTAGAGTTGTGGTGACACCACCTTACCGGTCTGTCCAATTTGAAGGCTTGGATCGTATGCACCGCCTTCCGTTAATGCCCGGGATGCACCAATACCGGCATTCAATACGGATGCCAGTTCTGAAATCAGTTTACGGCCCTCCTCATCTTTTACTCCGCGGCCTGCCGCTATAACGACTTCCGCTTCAGAGAGATCAATCCGGTCGGATGAGGCACTGATGATCTCTTTAAGGGTTACTTTAAGCTCATCTTCACTGAATGCAAAGTCGATGGATTCAACGGAGCTATCCGTCTGCTTTTCAACAACGTCGTACGAGCCGGACCGCACGGTTAACACCACTGGAGTCCCCTTAGCTTCAACGGCTGAGATTATCTTTGATGCCATTATAGGCCTTTTTCCCTTTACTCCGTCGTCGGTTAAATCAAATTCCGACATATCGGCAAGTGCCGCTGCACTCAGGTTTGCTGCCAGTGCACCCAGAATATCCTTGGATCCTTCAGTTGATGCAAATGCAACTACCCGTGGATCGATCTGCTTTACCGCTGTTGAGAGAGCCTTTAGCAGAGGTGTATTCAGGTGATTTTTAAAGATTGGATTCTTTATAGTGTAAATAACAGATGGCCCATACGTCTTTAATGTCTCAGCGGCGGGTGCCGGATCCTGATCAATGATTAGAGCGGCGGATTTAAGGCCGTGTTTCTCAGCCAATTCATTACATCGCGATAGAACCTCAAGAGATGAACGTTTAATTTTACCGTCGTTGATAGAGATGTAGGTTAGTAGAGTACTCATGAGTGAATTTCGTTATGTTTAGATGACGTTTTCTTCAGTATCGAGCAATTGGGCAACCTGTCTTGCTATTTCTTCAGGTTCACCCTCATATTTTTTACCCGGTTCCCGCTCCGGTTTTTCCTCAAAGCTGAGAATATTGGTTTTTGTATCAGCTTCTGAAATGCCGGCATTGAGATCAGATAGTGCAATCGTATCCACCGGTTTTCGTTTGGACTGCATAATCCCTTTCAGGCTTGGAATTCTTGGATCGTTCATATCATTAGAGCAGGTAACAAGGCCTGGCGAAGCCAGTTCAATCATCTCCTGTCCCGTGTCACCCTGGCGCTTTACCACAATATGATCTCCCTGCAGCTCCAGGCCAACGGCGTTTGTCGAGTAGGGCAGGTTCAGCATTTCAGCGAGCATTGATCCGGTCAGGCCTGAATCTGTATCCTGGCTCTGCTTACCACATAATATGTATCCATACTCTTTGTCTTTAAAAAAGGTCGCAAGAATTTTTGCATATGCAAATGAATCATAGTTTTCATCACCGGAAGTTACAATATGGGTACCGCTGTCTGCGCCCATGGCGAGTGCTTTCCGAAGTGTCTCCTTTGCTTTTTCGGGACCTATAAGTACAGCCTCAACCTCACCTCCGTGAGCTTCAGTTATAACCAGTGCTTCTTCAATGGAAGAGGCATCGTAGGCGTTTAAAATATTTCTGTCGGCGTCTTGTACCAACTGTCCGTCTTTTATTTGCAGAGGAGCATTTACATCGGGCACCTGTTTAATACAAACGTAGAATTTCATGCTTGATGGAATTTTATTGATTAGGGTATGAAACCGCTTTTTTTGCTTCCCTCAAATATACAAAACGTGAAGTAAAAAACTTCATTCGATTCATTTGAGATACCCGGGAGGCGGAGCCGGGGATGGAAGATTTTGCTTCAGCGTGTGTTAGGGCAATTTTTATAATTGATATCCGGCAGATTATCCGGATCTCGTGCTCAAGCAGCGTTAACAACTCTTGCTAATCGCGTGTGAAGAAGGGCTCTGTAGTTGACTGTTGATCTATTGGTATAGAAGATGCCTTCTTATATAAATCTCTCAGTTTTCAATGAAATTATTGGGTTTTACTCTCAAATCTGACGAATTTGAATAGATGAAAGATGGAATTTGAAAGCCGGATATCAAAATTTGAAAATTCTATCAGTATGATATTCAACAGTTTAAATTATAAACTGAAAATAAATCAAGAAAATTGTAACGAACTCCCTTCAGAACTCTCTTTTAGACAGGCGTGATTATTACCCTTGACAAATTTAGAGGATAGTTTGAAGAAAGTTCTAATAGTAGAAGATGATCTGATCATTGGGCTGTCGACCGAGAAAATGGTTGAAAAGCTTGGATGTGATGTTATTGCAAGGGTAACCACCGGTGAAGAAGCCGTTGAAATTGCTCTTGAAATGCTCCCCGATTTGATATTAATGGACATCCGCCTGGCCGGTGAGCTGGACGGTATCGATGCATCGATGAAAATTAGAGTTCACAATCAGGAAATCAG
>SKRK01000020.1 GCA_007118525.1 Balneolaceae bacterium | reverse complement strand
GTTGACGATATGAAACATTCAGATCATAAAGAGCTGTTGGATTTTGTAACAGCAAGCGAATATCAAATAAAAGGATAGGTAAACTGTATGCTGAAAATGAGTAATGAAGTTAAAGTTGGAATTACAGTGCTGCTTGCATTTTTGGTGGCTATAGTGGGCTTTCGTTTCATGAGAGATGTACCCATTTTTCGCCAAACGCTTGAGATCTCCACAACTTTTGACCGGGGTGACGGTATCAGCCAGGGTAGTACTGTGAATGTGAAGGGCGTTAAGGTAGGTTCGGTCCGGACAGTTCGTTTAACCCCGGAGAACCGCGTACGGGTTACCATGAGGCTCGACGGCACTACGCAAATTCCAAAAGGATCAGTAGCCCAGCTCACCTCCCTTGGTATCGTAGAGGGGAAATCTGTTGTGATTCAGCTTGGCGATTCAGATGAGATGGTAGAGTTTGGCGATGAGATTGAGGGCGTATACGTTGAATCGATAACGGAGGTGCTTGGCAGCCGGGGTGATGAGATCGCCGGCGATGTGTCGGAATCACTCTCAGAGCTCAATATCTTTTTGCGTCAGCTTAACGCTACATTCGACGATGAGGCGCGCACCTCGCTCGATGAAACTCTTCTGAATGCATCGAAAGCAACTCAACAAATAGCCTCTATTCTCGAAGACAAGCAAGACGATATAGACCGTGCAATCAGTTCAGGAACCCGTATGCTCAGTCAGCTCGATACCCTTGCAACCGATAACCGAGCACGGGTAGACAGCATTATGACATCGCTGGAAAAAAATATTAATGAACTCGAAAGCCTTCGTCTTGAAATGGAATCAGCTACATCCAATCTTAATGTGATACTTGAAAAAATTAACAACGGCGACGGAACGTTGGGTAAACTGGTGAATGACCCCTCTATGTATGATAATCTGGATGAGCTTGCCATTGAGATAAAAAATCTTGTAAAGGGAATTAATGAAAATCCGGGACGTTATCTCCGTCATATGAGTATTATTGATATTTTCTAAAATGGAATGTCTTTATCTGCGTTGTACTCTAAACAGATTGCTCTTCGCAGGATGTTATTGTATATTTTCAGGCTCAAAAATTTTTTATATTTATTCAATTTTTAATGAAGGTTTAGAGGTTTTCTCATGGGTGTAATGGAAAAAATGAGGAACAGTACCGCTTCAATATTGTGGATACTGATTTTTTCGTTTGGAGTTTTATGGGTTTTGGCTGATGTGGACTTTTTTAGCGGCATCACGCAGGGACCAACCAGCTTAGGTGTGGTTAATGGAGACGAGATTTCACTGGATGAGTACAACCAGCGGGTCAGTTTTTATACCGAACAGTTTACTCAACAAACCGGTTCGTCAATGACACCGGAAATGCGCGCACTGTATGAAAATCAGGCGTGGGAAGATTTGGTTGCTGCCCGCCTGATGCAGCAAAAGATGAAAGATCTTGGCATTTCGGTTACCGACAGTGAACTGATGGATATGGTGACCGGCGAAAATCCTGATCCGTTTATCAGGCAGCAATTTCAGCGCGAAGACGGAACCATCGACAGAGTAGCGCTCAGGGCAGCGATTGAAGCTCCCGAAAACAGCGAAGTATGGATTATGATCGAACAGCAGCTTCGAGAAAATCGTCGCCAGCAGAAGATGAACAACTTCATCTCTTCAGGCTTGCGGGTAAGCTCGCTCGATATTAAAAATGAATTTATTCGCAACAACTCTTTTGCTGATTTACGATACGTCAGGTTTCCCTTCAGCGAGGTTTCTGATGATGAAATCTCAGTTTCTGAAGAGGAGATGAGAGAATTTTACAGAAATAACCCTGATCGTTTCCAGCGAAGTGAATCCTACAGATTCCGGTATGTGAGTTGGGATAAAACCCCTACCCGCAGAGATACGCTGAATACTGTTCAGGAGATCGAAGACCTTCGGGGCGCTTTTGCCAACGCAACCAATGATTCAGTTTTTGTGCGCAGATACCAATCTTCAACGCCATTTAGAGGTGGGTATGTAAATGTCGATGACATTCGCGAAGAGTTCAGGCCGGTAATCGATCTTGAGGTCGGTGAAGTATCAGAAGTTGTTATGGTAGACGGCAATCCTCATGCATTCAAAAAAATTGATCAGCGTAACAATGAGATCAAATTTGCCGTGCTCTCATATAAAGTAGAAGCCGATCCGATCGGTACGATCGACAGGCTCGCTGAAGAAGCAGAGGAGTTTAGATTCTATGCGCGATCTGATGGATTTGAAGAAGAAGCAGAGCGAAGCGATCTCCAAATCAGGGAAGCTTCTGCAACGAAAGGCAATCCTTTTATACCCGGATTGGGCCAAAGCCAGATTTTATTGAATAGCCTTGAGGCTCTGAGAGCAAACAGGATTTCCGAACCCATCGAACTTGACGATCAGTTTGTTGTTGTTCAAATGATTGAGCGAATACCGGAAGGTGTCAGGCCCTTCAGCGAAGTTAGATCTCAGGCTGAAACTGCCGTTCGAAATATAAAACGAAAGGAGCTGGTTTACAGCAGGGTTCAGGATATGTTGAACGATATCTCTGATTTAAACGAATTGGCTGCTTCAGCTGGAAAAGAGATCAGGAATGCAGATGGAGTTCGAATGAGCGGATCTTCACTGCCTGGAGCAGGCCGGGAACTTGAGGTTATAGGTGCGGCATTCAGCCTGAATGAAAATGAGATGTCCGGCGCTATAAAAGGGGAGAATGCAGTATTCGTTATCCTGGTTGATGAGCTCGATATGGCAGATGCCTCACAAATGAGTGCTTCTCAGCGAAGTGAGATCAGAAACAACCTGGAACAGGAGAAATTCATGGCATTTAACCAGGTATTTGTTGACCGGCTGAAGGAAGGCGCCAGTATTACTGATAATAGAAACAGGATTCTTCGATAGGAGATATTCTCAGTAAAAAAGTGTTGAAAAAGGGTAAGAGATGATCTCTTGCCCTTTTTTTATTTAAATAACAGGTATACTACAAAATGAGCTTCCATCACGATAAAATATGGATGCAGCGGGCATTAAGCCTGGCAGCTAATGGGTTGGGATACGTTTCTCCAAACCCCATGGTAGGATGCGTCATTGTATCGGAAGAGGGGGATATTATTGGAGAAGGCTATCATGAGAGGTATGGACATGCTCATGCAGAGGTTAATGCAGTGAAGGCTATAAAAGACCGGGAACTGCTAAAAAATGCGGTGGTTTATGTAACACTTGAACCGTGTTCTCATGAGGGGAAAACACCGCCTTGTGCCGATATGCTTGCTCGACTTCCCATTGCCAGGGTTGTTATTGCCATGAAAGATCCTTTTCCGCAAGTAAATGGAAAAGGTATTGCCAAACTCAAAGAGAAAGGCATTATCGTCGAGGTCGGAGTACTACAAAAAGAAGCTGCCGAACTGAATGAAAAGTGGCTTCAGGCTATTGAACTGTCCAGACCCTTTATTACACTGAAGGTAGCTCAAACTGCTGATGGGTACATAGCTGCCCCCAATGGAGACTCAAAATGGATATCATGCATTGATTCGCGAAAGCTCGTACACCGCTGGAGAAGCGAAGATGATGCGGTTATGGTGGGCCGAAATACTGCACTCTATGACAATCCCTCTCTCACGGTTCGGCTGGTAGAGGGACGCCAGCCCAAAAGAGTTGTTTTGGACGGGCCTTTTGAGCTGCCAAGACATCTAAACCTGTTTTCGGATCAGTTTGAAGAGAAAACAACCATCATTACCTATAACCGGAAGAAAGCCGAAGAGGAGTCGGATCCAATGCTGAAGCTATTGCAGAGCAACTATTTTCGGGGTGATGTGTTGATTACGGAACAGACCAATGGACATGTTCGCCTGAAGGATGCCGCGCGGCAGCTTTACGACAAGGGTATTCACTCACTCCTGGTTGAGGGTGGACAGCAGCTCTCTACTGCTCTGCTGAAGGCGGGGCTGGTTGATCGCTTGCAGCTTTTCATTGCCCCGAAAATATTGGGAGGCGGTACAAAATCTTTATTAAATATGGGAGTAAATAGAATGGAAGATATTGTTCCATTTAAAGATTACAGCTGGAATCAAGTGGGCACCGATATGCTCTTAACCGCAAATTTATAAGAAAATGTTTACAGGAATTATATCACATACAGGAAAAGTATCAGATGTTCAAAAAATGGATGGCGGCAAGCGGCTTACCATTGAGTGCGAGTTTGCCGGAGACACTCATATTGATGAGAGTATAGCGGTAAATGGAGTTTGCCTTACAGTGGTCTCTTTTGACCAGCACTCTTTTTCTGTGCAGAGCGTAGATGAAACGCTCAGAAAAACTTCACTTGGGACCCTTGAAGCGGGTAGTGTGGTGAACCTTGAGCGATCTCTAACGCTCAATAAAGCTATCGAAGGGCATATTGTTCAGGGCCACGTGGATACAACAGGTGTTATCAAGAAAATTCAGCAAAAAGGGGCTGACCTTTTGCTCACGATTCAGTTTTCAGAAGAGTTCAGAGATTATGTAGTAGGAAGAGGAAGTATTGCCATCGACGGAATTAGCCTCACCGTTGCAAGGAATGAGGGTAATGAATTTATGGTAGCTATTATTCCCTACACATGGGATTACACCAACCTGATCACCAAAAAAGAGGGAGATCCCGTGAATCTTGAGTTCGATATATTTGGGAAATATATTATTCAATACCTGAAAAACAGGGAAAAAGATAACGGTTAGGTAATATCTGACTTCCGCGCTGGGGCACCATTTCTTATTTTTTTGATGTGAAAAGAATTGTGATCGGAATTATATAAAGGCTATTAGTGCAGATGCTTCCCGCTTTGATTATTAAATCGCAGGACAGATTGATGAATCTAAGTGACGTTGTACTTTTGTCTTGATACCTCATCGGAATGCCTGGGGCGCAAACGCACCATCCCGAACGATCGGGACAAGGCGGTGAGGGGCTTTTCCTGATTTAAAAGCCTCGTGGGGAACGTCCTGAGGGACTCGAACTTCTCTCCAGGTTGTTCAGGCCGGGTAACTTCTGGAACAGGTTGGAAATCTGAGAACTGGAAAGTGAAAGTCTGAAGAAGTAGTACTGAAAATCACCAAATGGGTTGAACTGGAAGGAGAGGTTCCAGCAAATCATATCTCGCTGAAGGCTGAACTGTGCCGGAGTTAGCTCCTTTTCAATAAAGTCGTAGCCCAGCCGCGTGCTTACGCTCCATTTTGGGGTAAGGTTAAATTGAATATTACTCGCATTTAAAACGGCAGATTGCTGTGCATCCTGTCCGAATCTGTAGTTCCAGCGATAGCTGAAATCGAGTCCAATTCGCCAGGGTGAATCAGCCCGCTGTACCGGTCGCGAATTGAAACGGGTATCCACGGGCCCGAAAAAACCCTGATCGAGCGGATCATAAGGGCGGTATGGAGGTGTTGTAATTCTGGGCCCTCTGCTGCCGCCCTGAAAACTTGTTGATAGGCTGAGGCTGTAGGATAATGGCTGCAGGTATTTGTTGCTGTCTTCCCAGATAAACGTATTAATCTCACGTCCGTTATCATCGCGGCTATAGAATGAATAGGAGGCATTTGCCTGCATCCTCACCCCCTCTACCACCCGTGAAGAGAGGGAGACACTGAGCCGGCCGAAATTCAGGCTGTCTGCTGCAAAGTTGTAGCTTGAGTTGGCTGAAAGGTTGTCAATAAGGCGTAGGTTTGTAGATTGTACCTCACCGGTCGAGTCGCGCCGCACGCGTTTTGTTTCGAAGATATTGGTTACTCCAAACGACATCGTGCGCTGCTCTCCGGCCGAAGGCCCTCCCAAAATAGCACCCTGAAAAATAGAGTACTGTTGCGTATTGCCGGTTGTTGTATCGGTCTGAACTTCCCGGAAATAGCCCCACCGTTCATCGGAGAAATCAGGACTGTAGCTGAAGCTAATGTTCGGCCTTACGGTATGACGGAACCCCTCGAAATTGCCGATTATCATCTGCGATATACCGTAAAATGTAGTTGTGAAACTCAGGCCGGTTGAAAAATCCCGTGCCGAAGCAAAACCCGGCTCCTGTCGGGTTACCACACGGTTCTCCTCCTCAATTAACTCCCTTCGAATAGTGGAAGGATACCAATACTCATTGTAATTAATGTTGGCGCTCACGTTTAAAAACTGGCTCGGCACAATCTGTCCGGCGCTGATGGTTGCCCGCTGAATGAATCCGTATTGGACGTGCCTGTCATCACCGGTAGCTTCGCGATACTGAGAGGGATTAAACAGTGCCTGAAGCCAATTTACATCAGCAGTATCTGCATCTATCGGATTGAAGTCGAATTGAGAGCGGAAATTGTTGTTATACCGTACGGAAATTCTCTCGTACCATCGCTCTTCCCGTAACCCCGGGCTATCTGATTTAAAAGGAGAGAACTGTCTTAATGAGAATGACATTTCCGGTCCGGTTAACCGGGTTCTGTTGGTGGTAAACTGTTGATTCAGGTTAGAGGTTAAACTCAGGTTATAGGCGCCTTCCGGGTGGTTGTATCGATAAGATACCCTTGAAGTACTGCTGGTTTGAGCGCGTTCATCCAGGTCAAAAGAATTTCGCCTGAAGTAGTTCGCTGTATTTAGATTAATATTGGCGGTGAGATTGGCAAATGGTGAGAGCTGTTGATCGTGCGAAATAGAAATACGCTTGCTTGTTACTTCCTGAAAATTGATGTCGGTAGGTTCCAGGCCCCTTTCATAGGAGTAACCCATGGTTACCGAACCGTTAAAACTGCCGGTTTTGCGATACTGAAACCTCGATTCGTTAAAGAATGT
>SKRK01000070.1 GCA_007118525.1 Balneolaceae bacterium | reverse complement strand
ATCAAGCATTTACCATACCGGTATAAAGCTTAAATGCGGGTAAGTTGTCCGGATTTAGACCTGAGATGTAGTCTGCCTTTTGGCAGTCTATATCCATTCGGCAGGCCTGCTTTGGTAAATACAACCTGCCAGAGCTGGTTTTTTCGTGTCCTGAAACTTCCGGCACTCATCAGCAGGTAGTATTTCCACATGCGATAGAATCGTTCGGAGTAGCTCTTCTGAAGCGTGCTCCACTCTCTGTTAAAATTACTGAACCATGCCATAAGGGTTTTGTCGTAATCCACTCCGAAATTTTGCCAGTCTTCCATCACCAGACGATCTTCAAAAGCATCGGAGAGTTGCGATATAGACGGTATCATTGAATTGGGAAAGATATATTTGTGAATCCAGGGATCTGTGTTTAAAACCGGGTAGTTGCTTCCAATGGTTTGAAGTACAAAGGTTCCCTTATCAGATAGGCTGTTTTTTATTATTCTGAAGTACTCCCTGTAATTTTTATAACCCACATGTTCGATCATCCCGAGTGAGACAATGTGATCGAACGTTTCATCAAGCTCTCTATAATCCTGAAGCCTGAATTGAACAGGTAAACCCTTGCAAAGCTCCGTTCCAAGCTCCACCTGCTCTTTCGAAACGGTGATGCCGGTTACTTCTGCACCATAATTTTCAGCTGCATATTTTGCAAAACTGCCCCATCCACAACCGATATCCAGCACCTTCCGCCCCTCTTTTAATCCAAGTTTCCGGCAAACCAGTTCCAGTTTGGCTTCCTGAGCTTCGTCCAGATTATCTGCATTTTTCCAATAAGCACAGGTATAAACCATTCGCCTGTCGAGCATGGCTTTGTAAAGGTCGTTGCCTATGTCGTAATGGCGCTCACCTATATGAAAAGCCCTATTTTTATTTTGCAGGTTGCTTAGAATCGATCGTAAATATAGAAGTGTGGTACCGGGCGAGTAGTCTGTGTGTTTCTCAAGATCAGCCTTCAGTATTCTATAGAAAAACTGATCGAGTGAATCTGTATCCCACCATCCATCCATATAAGATTCGCCAAGACCGAGCGGACCGTAACGAATCAATCGATTATACAGGTCGGTATTGTGGACTTTTATGTCCCAGGGCAGATCTCCATTAACCTGGATGTTCGCTTTTGCAAGTAACTGAACAATCTTCTCTTTTGCTTTCATGACCGGATTTTACACGTTGTTGTATGCATGTATAGAGTGTTAACTGCTCGTTTTCAGTTAACTGAGATCAACGCAAACCGATGGTTCATAACTCTAAACCTACTCTCCCATTCTTTATATCTCTCGTTTACTATACTATTTCTACTACAGATAAATGTAAACAACACCTCATAACTTCTCAAACTCCACTATGGAGATAGTCGAATTATTTTCCAAATCTCCTCCGAATTTGTATAACATATTCGATCGTGCAGTCGGTTCAGGCGACCCTGCCAGAACTCTATTCGCTTTGGTTTTATAATGTAGCCACCCCAGGTTGGCGGCCTTGTAATCTCTTTACCTATAAATTTATCCTCTATTTCCTTACGCCTGTTTTCAAATTCATCACGCGATGAGACCGGCCTGCTTTGATACGTTGCCCAGGCTGATATTTTACTGCCTTCGGGCCGTGTTTTAAAGTAGGCGTCCGAAAGTTCAGCTGATACTTTTTCAGCCACTCCTTCAATGTGTACCTGCCGCATCAATTCCGGCCAGTAGAACGTGATAGATACATTCGGATTCTCAGCTATTTGCAGGGCTTTCCGGCTTTCATAATTTGTATAGAATATAAAACCCTCCTCATTGTACCCTTTTAATAGTACAGTTCGCGATGACGGCCTGCCTTCAGCATCAGCAGTGGAGAGAATCATGGCGTTCGGGTCATCTTTGATCTGCTTCAGGGCTTCATCAAACCAGTTTGTGAATTGAGCAATCGGATTTGCTTCCACATTACTTTCCAGCAGGGGCAGACCGGTATATTCACGGCGAAGCATTTCAATAGCCTGCTTTGCAACCGCTTTTGGTTTTGTGACCTCATCTTTGGCCGGAAGCCATCGTTTGATGAATCTGAACATGTTATGTTACAACTCAGTTATTCTGAAGGGACCTGTTCGGTTTGTGATGCTTCTTCCACCTCATTCAATCGTAAATCTAGCCCTTCTATCACGCCAATGATTGTTATCACAGCGTCTATATAAAACTCCGGATTGGTGTTTTCAAACGTATCCGTAGGAGCGTGATAATGTGGGTGATCCTCAACTCCAAAATAGACAAAAGGAATGCCTTTCTGATGAAACGGCCCGTGATCTGATGCCATTGTCCAGTCCTGATCCCATTCGTCCGAGTCAAATCCGAACAAAACATCCACAGGGGCTCCGGCTGTGTACTCCTCTATCAATGGTTTTAAAAAGGGATAGTGGTAGGTGCCCACAGCATAAAGTTCATTTTCAAAGTTGTTGCTGATCATGTCCATATTCACATTCAGAACGATTTGATCAAGCGGCACAACCGGATTTTCAACAAAATGCCACGCACCTCCAAGGCCCTGCTCTTCGGCATCAAAAGCGATAAAGATGATGCTGTTTTGGGGCTGATTGTCTGTGAAATATCGGGCAGCTGCCATCAACCCTCCTGTCCCTGAGGCGTTATCATCGGCACCGTTATAGATTTCGCCATCCTGAACGCCAAGATGGTCGTAATGTGCCGTAACCACGATGTAGCGCTCAGGCTGATCGCTTCCCTCAATGTATGCAATCAGGTTTACGGCATCGATAAACTCTTCGCCTGTTCGTTGATTGGTGTGATCGAACAGGTGTTTGTAGCTCTCGCCGAACATCCCGAGGCCAAGAGTATTGAACCGTTCAATAATATACTCTTGCGCCATTCGGCTGCCCTCGGTTCCTGTTTTTCGCCCCTCCAGTTCGTCAGATGAGAGATATTGAAGGTCGTCCAGGAGCTGATTTCTGTCAACAACATCATAGGTAGCTGTGTCGGGTGTGCATGAAAATGAAAATAATAACAGGGGCAGCAGCAGGAATTTTAAAAGAGATTTTAGTGGCATGTGTTGTCTTCGTTGATATTTAATGGTTTATGCTTCAAAAAAGGCAGGGCGGTTTTTATCGAACATTAATTCTAAATGAATCGAAACTGAATCGATAAGATACCGTACTACATTATGTTATCTATAGTTAATTTCTACAAAATAACGGATATTTGATCAGGTTAACAAAGTAAAGAAAAGTTGAGATGAAAAGCCGGAACAAGAATTTTAAAAACAATCTGAAAGGATCAGGTGAAGATCCTCTGGATGATTTTTTATCAAGAGCCGAGCGGAAAAACAGTGAAAAAACAGAAAAAGAGGAGACGACCGGCGGAAATCCGGGCCGAACGATTTTCCTGGTTATCATTATTGTTCTTTTTGGATCCTATTTTTTTAAGGGGATTGGCAACATCTCACTGAACCCTTTTAATGCAATAAGCCAAACTGCATTTAATATACAGCAACCCAGTGAAGATCTTCTGAACCGGATGAATAGCCGCATGGTTGAAATGGGCTATGCGGATCTGAATCACGACGACCTGAGAGAGCTGCGCAGCCAGGGCGTAACAGCTACATTTATATCAAATGTGAGGGCTCTCGGTTTTGAGGGGTTGACGTTAGATGATGCCGTGCGTCTGGCAAATGCGAATATTACTTCTACATTTATGGCCATGATGATAGAGCTTGGATACGATTTGACCCTTGATGAATATATCCAGCTGCGCCGGGCCGGTGTAACCGCGCACTATACAAGCAATGTGCACGATCTTGGATATCGTGATGTTACTCCCGAGCAGCTTATCCGTATGCAGAGAATCGGATTAACCACATCCCTCATTGAGCGCCTCCAGCAGGAGCGTGGGCAGGGTGTGCCTCTTGAGGATGTGATTCGACATCGTATCAGCAATCAGTAGAGAATCACTCCAGCGCAGCCTGCGCAGCGGCCAGCCTGGCCACGGGCACCCTGTAGGGTGAGCACGATACATAATCGAGCCCCTGTTTGTAGCAGAATGCCACGCTTTTCGGGTCTCCGCCGTGCTCTCCGCAAATTCCGACTTTCAGGCCGGGTTTTTCCTTTCGCCCTCTTTCTGTGGCCAAGGTGATAAGCTGACCAACACCTTCGATATCCAATACCCTGAACGGGTCTTCCGGCAGGATACCCTCCTGTACATATTCTGCAAGAAACTTCCCGGCATCATCCCGGCTGTACCCATAAGTCATCTGCGTAAGATCGTTGGTTCCGAAAGAGAAAAACTCCGCTTCTGCTGCAATTTGATCGGCTACCAGTGCTGCACGCGGTATCTCAATCATGGTGCCGGTTTTATACTCTATCGACTTACCCATTTCAGAAAACACTTTTTCGGCAGTTCTGTCGATCACCATTTTCTGGTTGTGAAACTCCTGAGGTGTACCTATCAGGGGAACCATAATCTCGGGAAGTACATGTATGCCCTCCTCCTGTAAACTTACCGCCGCTTCCAGAATTGCCCTTGTCTGCATCTCTGTAATCTCGGGGTATGTAATTCCAAGCCGGCAGCCGCGATGTCCAAGCATGGGGTTGACCTCACGAAGCGCATGCACAGTTTGTGCAAACTTTGCTTCATCCACACCCAGCTCTTTGGCTACTTTTTTGATCTCATCCTGTTCAACCGGGAGAAATTCGTGCAGTGGCGGATCCAGCAGCCTAACGGTAACCGGCAATCCATCCATTACCCTGAAGATCTCCATGAAGTCTTTTTTCTGCCACGGCAAAAGTTCACTCAGTGCGGTTTTGCGCTTTTCCAGCGTGTTGGAAATAATCATCTTCCGAATCGCCTTAATCCGCTCTTCACCAAAGAACATATGCTCTGTTCGGCACAGGCCGATTCCCTCTGCGCCAAATTCAAGCGCCCGTTTAGCATCATCCGGAGTGTCGGCATTGGTTCTTATGCCCATGTCTCGAAATTGATCAACCCACTCCATAAAAAGCTTGTATTTTTTGTCCGGTTCAGGTTTTACAACATCCATTTTACCTTCAATCACATCACCTGTTGTACCGTCAATTGAAATCCAATCGCCTTCCTTAATCGTCTTAGTGCCGTTGGTAAATGATTTATTCTTGTAGTTGATCACTATATCCCTGCATCCTGCCACACAGGGCTTGCCCCAGCCGCGTGCAACTACAGCGGCGTGGCTGGTCATGCCTCCTCGAGATGTGAGAATTCCTTCAGCTGCCGACATTCCGCCCACATCTTCCGGGCTGGTTTCAATACGAACCAGGATGACAGGGTCACCATTTTCTCTGGCTTTTTCAGCTTTATCCGAATTAAAGACCACTTTCCCGACAGCCGCACCGGGCGACGCAGGCAGTCCGCTCCCAAGAACCAGGGTTCTGTCAACACTATTTCGATCTATCTGGGGATGGAGTAACTGATCGAGATGGGTTGGTTCAACAAGATTTCTAACAGCATCTTTTTTGCTTATCACGCCCTCATTTTCCATCTCTATAGCAATTCGAAGAGCCGCCTGTCCGGTTCGTTTCCCATTTCTGGTTTGAAGAATATAGAGCACCCCTTTTTGAACGGTGAATTCGATATCCTGCATGTTGCCGTAGTGCTTCTCCAGTTTGCCTGAAAATGACATCAGCTCTTTGAATACATCGGGCATTATGGGTTCAAGTTCAAAGATGTCTTTAGGAGTACGAATCCCGGCTACAACGTCCTCGCCCTGAGCGTTTATCAGAAACTCACCGTATAGTTTATTTTCTCCGGTCGCCGGATTTCTTGTAAAACAGACACCGGTAGCAGAGTCATCTCCCATGTTTCCATACACCATAGCCTGGACACTTACAGCCGTTCCCAGCAACCCGGTAATGTTATTTATCTTCCTGTATTTGATTGCCCGGCTGCTGTTCCAGGAGTCGAACACGGCATTAATAGATCGCTCAAGCTGTTCGGCCGGATCTTCAGGAAACATAAAACCAGTAGCTTTTCGATAGACGGCTTTATATCGATCTACCAGAGTTTTTAAATCGTCTGTGTCAAGTTCTGTATCGTTCTCAATCCCTTTTTCGTCTTTTAGCTTTTGAAGAACGGATTCAAATTTATCGTGAGAAATTCCCATCACCACGTTTCCAAACATATCGATAAATCGCCTGTAGCTGTCGTACGCAAACCTTTCATTTCCCGTATGCTTTGCAAGCGCTTCCACCGTCTGTTCATTTAAACCAAGATTGAGCACTGTATCCATCATTCCCGGCATGGATACCGCTGCGCCGGATCGAACAGAGAGCAGAAGCGGATGTTTTGAGTCGCCAAAGATTATCTCCATCTTGTTCTCAATGAAATCAATACCTTTTTTGACTTCTCCCTTTAGTCCTGCAGGCCATTCACCATTGCCCGATGAATACTGATGACACGCCTTTGTAGAGATAGTGAAACCCGCCGGGACCGGTAACCCAATAGAGGACATTTCAGCAAGATTAGCCCCTTTACCACCCAAGAGCTGCTTCATGGACCTGTTGCCTTCTGCTTCTCCACCGCCAAAATTGTATACATACTTGGTATTTTTACTATTCTCCATAATCACCTGTGATTAATTTATCCCGATCTGTTTGATTTTCTCTTTATACCTAAATAAAATAATCTACCTGTATATTTCTAATTATTCTTATTTAACGTGATTTAAGGTTAAGAGCTAATTAGGAAGTGTGCCTCCGCTAGCCGGCAGTGGGCAATGGGGGATGGAAAAGGAACCCAATTACTGCACGAAGATTGACCGGCCTTGAATT
>SKRK01000012.1 GCA_007118525.1 Balneolaceae bacterium | reverse complement strand
TCACGAACTCACGAAAACGCAGAGGTTAAAAGGTTTTCGTCAGTGAGATAAGATTTAACGTGGGTTCAAATCGAATGGATTGAGTTTTTCCTGACAGATCGTAGTAGGAAAAGAGTTCAGGTTTTATCAAACCCACATCAAATTTTGGTATGCTGAATTCAATGATGGAATCTTTCTCCAGCAGTCCTGAAGAGATAAAATCTCGGTTTCTCTCAGCAAACACGAAGCTGTCGAGCAGTCCAAACCCGAAACCAACCCAGGCTCCCACCCCCGATCCGTACTGTAATCCACCAACAAGGGGTTTATTGCCGATCAGCATAACTGCAGTACCTAAAATGGCACCACCTGCAGCCCCGTAAAATGTATCAATGAGTATGATGACGGAAGAGTTGTTGCCATCATTAAATATTCCGGATATAAAAAACTGTTGTCCGGTTGGAAGAGTGGCTATGTCGTAGAGAGCCAATCCTGCACCTCCTAAAATTCCTGAGCCTAAACCGATTCGAAGCGGAGCCATATCCCCGCTATTTCTCAAGCTCATAGTGGCTGCGCCCAGAGCCGTTCCCGTTAAAGCACCATTCAATACATTTCCTCCCAGAAGCTGGCCGGTTTGAGCTTTGGCTCTGTCGGGTGTGATAAGTGATAGCAATAGTGCTGAAAGTATGAGGGTTGTTAGATGTTTCATGCAGATATCTCGTAATTTATAAAATGAAAATCGGGCCTGTTAGCAATAGTGTAGTACGCAAATTACTAATCGGGGTTTCCTACAGTAACAGGCAGTACCTGACCATTGTAGTATCGATGGCCGTTTAAAACAAAATCTCCAACATATCTGCCCATCTCTTCAGCAGTGAGTGGAGCCTTAAGCCCGGGAAAAGCCTGGTTTAGCATCTCCGTTTGAACCGCACCGAGGCAGAGGCTGTTGCAGGATATGTTATGATCGGCCAGTTCAACCGCAAGGCATTCACTCATAATTGAAAGAGCCCCCTTGGATGCACTGTAAGCCGTGAGGCCGGGAAATTTACTGCTGCCCTGGTAACCGCCCATACTGCTGATGCATACAATGTGCGATTCACTATTGAAAAAAGGTGTGAGATCACGTGTTAATCGTGCAGGAGCCAGAAGATTGACATTGATCTGCCGGTTCCAGTCATCATCACTCAAATCAAGGAACTTTTTGTTAATGAGCAGGCCTGCGTTATGGATAAACCCATCGATCGAAAGTTTATTCTTTTTGAGATGGGCCGTTATGTCGGAAGCTGCGCTGCTTAATGTGATGTCGAGTACTAAAGGGAACAGTAAATCGGGATACATCTGTTGCAGCCGGGTTAATTCTGTTTGTGAACGGGCAATTGCTGTAACAGCTATTTTTTTACTGCACAGATATTTTGCGGTTTCGGCACCAATACCTTTACTGGCTCCTGTGATTATGATATGTTTAATGGACATAATTGATCTGATTCAATAAAAAATGTATTTATTTTTGAAGGATATAAGGTCTAATCTTATTTTGTGTTTGTAAGCGCTTTTTTCGTTTCTTTAGTCGTAAATTTATATGTGTTCAATATAACAAATTCATCATTCGTAACGCTACAGGATAACAAATTGTTAGGACCTACTCCATGAATATTAAAGCCATATTACCTGAAAACATTAGAGACCTGAAGCCATATGTTGCCGGGAAGACGATCGATGAGGTTAAAAACCAATATCAGCTCAATACCATTTCCAAACTTGCATCGAATGAAAACCGTCTGGGCTGCAGCCCTTTGGTGAAGGATGCCGTGCTTGAAGCTTTAAAGCAGATCCAGGATTATCCCGATCCGCTGGCAGGTAAACTCAGGAAGGCATTAGCTAAACGAAATGGGGTTGATGATTCGGAGGTGCTTCTGGCGGCGGGTTCAGAGAGCATAATCTCCATTCTCTGCAGAACTTTTTTTAAGAATGATGAAAATGCAGTTACAGCCAACGCCACGTTTGTTGGTTTTTTTGTGCAAGCCGGTGTGAGAGGGGTCCGATTGAAGAAGGTGCCGGTTACAGAGAGCTATAAGTTTGATACAGATGCCATTCTGCAGGCCATAGATGATCAGACTAAAATGGTTTATATTGCGAATCCCAATAACCCAACCGGTACGTACCTGAATAGGGATGAATATCGTAAACTGGTAGACGGTATACCTGAAAATGTACTCCTCATTGCAGATGAAGCCTATTATGAGTACGCAAAAGATACGGATGATTATTTACCGGCACTTGAACATCGAAGAGATAATGTGATTATACTGAGAACCTTTTCCAAAGCCTATGGTTTGGCCGGTTTCAGGATAGGGTATGCCATTGCACATCCTGATCTGATCAGAGAGATGATGAAGACAAAACTTACATTTGAACCCACAGCACCGGCTCAGGCGGCCGCACTCGCAGCCCTGGGGGACGATGATTTTTTAGAAAAAAGTCTCGACCTTGTAAAAAAGGGAAGAGATCAACTATATACGCTTTTTGATGATAACGGCGTAACGTATGAAGCTTCTATATCCAATTCAGTAATGATGATACTGGATAGTGAAAAGGAAGCCATCGATTTCACTCAGGGAATGTTGGAAAAGGGTGTTATTTTACGGCGGATCAATGCTTTTGGATTGCCCGAATGCGTACGGATTACAATCGGTACGCCGGCAGAAATGGAACATTTTAAAGAAAGTTTTAAACAGGTTTATGGCAGCATCAGAAATCACTAAAACAATGAGCAATAATAAAACGAAAACGACCGACACAGCCATTGACTGGTTCAAAGTAGCAGATACCATGCTGCTTTCAAGAGCAATTGACGAGCTTGAAGAGAATGAACTGGTGCCGGCCAAAAAGATCTTATACCAATTTTCGGCAAGAGGCCATGAACTTGCTCAAATTCTTCTTGGGATGCATTTAAATCATCCGAAAGACGCTGCCAGTGCCTACTACAGATCGAGGCCCTTAATGCTTACGCTCGGCTTAACTGCAGAAGATGCCTTTGCATCCGGAATGGCTAAATCGGGCGGTTACAGCGACGGGCGCGATATTGGCGTTGTTTGCAATATGCCAAATACGGATGGCGTAAAGGTTCTGCCTATGGCAGGAGATGTGGGTTCACAGTACACGCCGGCTGCCGGATGGGCACAGGCTATTGAGTATCGAAAAAATGTACTTGAAGAGGATGAATACAGCGAGGCGATTTCGGTGATTTTGGGAGGGGATGCTTCCGTGGCAACCAACGGTTTTTGGTCGGCTCTCACAATGGCCACTACGCTGAATCTGCCAATCCTCTTTTTTATTGAAGATAACGGATACGGTATATCAGTGAGTAGTGACCTGCAGACTCCGGGGGCCAATATTGCCAATAACCTCTACTCATTTAAAAATCTAAGGGTATTTAACGGAGATGGCACAGATCCTGAAGAAGCTCTGGAGAATATAGAACAGGCTACAGGTTACGTAAGAGGCGGGAAAGGCCCGGCCTTGCTGCGATTAACCGTGCCTCGCTTAAACGGCCACTCATACCAGGATAACCAGGCGTATAAGGATGCGGACTTGCTGAAGAAGGAGCAAAAAAATGATCCCCTCAAAAAGCTGAAGGCTTTTATGGTTCCATCCATTATGGAGGAAAAAGAGTGGGAGAAACTGGAGAAAAAGAATCAAAAAATTGCCGGGCAGGCGGCTGAAAGTGCATGGAACCGGCCCGACCCGGATAAGGATAATGTAGAGAATTATGTTTTTTATGAAGATTTGAATGAGACCCAGGTGGTTGGCGGCCTGCTGCCTGAAGGGATATCCTTTCCCGAATCATCTGAAGAGCCAACTCCTGAAAAGCAGAGAATTAATATTGTTGAAGCTGTAAGGCGCACGCTGGATTATGAGCTTGGTGTAAATGACCGGGTGCTTGTATTTGGGGAAGATGTAGGCGCCAAAGGCGGAGTACACGCTGCTACAATGGGCCTTCAATCCAAATACGGGTCTGAAAGAGTGTTTGATACCAGCCTTTCGGAGGAGGGAATTATTGGCAGGGCTGTGGGTTTGGCATATGCAGGGCTCATGCCTGTTCCTGAAATTCAGTTTCGAAAATATGCCGATCCGGCCACCGAACAGATTAAAAACACAGGCACCATTCGCTGGCGAACTGCAAATCAATTTGCAGCGCCTATGGTGGTGCGCATGCCGGGCGGTTTTGCCAAATGTGGTGATCCCTGGCACAGTGAATCGAACGAAGTATTTTTTGCCCACATTGTGGGCTGGCAGATTGCCTACCCCTCAAATGCCGAGGACGCCGTTGGCTTGTTGCGATCGGCATTGCGAAGCAACAATCCCACAATCTACTTTGAGCACAGAAACCTGCTCGACTCAAAGTATGCCCGAAAACCCTATCCGGGTGATCAATTTGTGATCCCTTTTGGAAAAGGAAAGAAACTGTCTGAAGGTGATGATCTGACGATTGTTACCTGGGGCGCAATGTGTGAACGCTGTGAAGAAGCAGCTGCCCAATCGGATACGTCCATTGAGATTATTGATCTCAGATCTATTTCACCTTGGGACAAAGAGATGGTTTTTGAGTCGGTAAAAAAGACCGGCCGCTGCCTGATTGTACATGAAGATACCTCTACAGCGGGGTTCGGGGCAGAGATTGCCGCCTCCGTAACACAGGAGCTTTTCCGTTACCTCGATGCCCCCGTTCAGCGGGTTACGATGCCGGATATTCCTATGCCCTATAATGTTAGCCTGATGAACCATGTGTTGCCGGGTACAGATAAAATATTGTTGTCTATCGAAGAGTTGGTACTTTTTTAAAATTTAGAGGATAAATACATTTTCAAGTAAATTTAAGTGATAGATGTTCTTGAATCTTCTTACATTTACTCGGAGTGACAATTGATTGATCAGGAAGGGGACCTAAATAATAACCATACTCGGTTTCATGCGAATTGGTACTAAATTACTGCTCAGTTTTCTGATTGTAGCCTTTCTCGTTCTCATCACAGGAAGTTTATCTTACTACCTGAGTAACGAAATAAAAAACGAGCTAATCCTTGAGAGCGGGAATACGGCCGAACAGCTGCAGTCACTCACAGAAATGACTGTGCAGTTGCAGAACTCTCTTTTATATACCCGGAATTATCTTACGGAAAGCGCAAAACAGAGGATGGGAGATGAATCCTTATCGGTATCTGCGCAGATAAGGCAATCGGAAGAGATTTCACAAAATAGTCTTGATGAATTTCAATCTGCTCTCGAAGAGCTTTCGCAAAAAGAGATCCCCGATATTTTAGAGGAGAGTGATAACCTCTCAATTCATAGCGAAATCGTAAGCCTGACTGATTCCCTTGAGAGATCTTTTGCGTTCTACAATTCACTGATTCGCGAACTCTATGAACTTGAAAGAGAAGAGTCGTTTGGTGATGAAATGTTTAACCTCACCATTGAACCTTATTTCCGGAATACGCTTTTGCCGATCTTATTAAACCTGAGAACGGCTTACAATGATCAGGTTGAGGCCCGGCTCGACAGATTGCAGGTTAGGGCAGAAACAACCTTGCGCAATATTATTCTCTATTCTGCACTGGCGTTTGTTGTTGCGCTGTTATTGGCCTACCTGGTATATCTTTCTATAACCAAACCCGTGGGTAAACTGGCCCAGGCTGCAAAAGAGCTGGGAGATGGCGACCTCACGAAGCGGATTGAGCTGGATACAAAAGATGAGTTTGCTCATCTTGCGAATACCTTTAACATCATGGCTGATAACCTGAGTAAAAGCATGGTTTCCCGCTCTTATGTGAATAATATTATTCAGTCGATGGGAGAGATGCTCATTGTTACAGATGCAAATGGGAAGATAGAGCTGATGAACAGGACGGTGGCCGATAAGCTCTTTTTTGATCTCAATAATCTGCAAAATGAAGAATTTTGGCACCTTATATCCGGAGAGGAGAGAGAGAGTGTTAAGAAAATTATTCTGAGTAACAGTAAAGATCACGGACCTGTTGAAACCCGGTTTGTTAGCAAATATGGCGAGATTGTTCCTGTAAATTTAACCTACTCTTCCCTAAACAACGGGGAAGAGAAAATGAAATTCATTTTTGTAGCCAGTGATATCTCACTTCAAAAGGAGGCTGAGAGAAAAATAAGCAGTTCATTGCAGGAGAAGAACGTGCTGCTTGCTGAAATTCATCACAGGGTAAAAAATAACCTGGCTGTGGTATCCGGATTGCTTGAGATGCAAGTTTGGAGCACAAAAGATGAGGAGAGTACCAAGGTTCTCAGAGACAGCCAGCTGCGTATCCAGTCGATTGCCCTTGTACATGAGAAGCTCTATCAAACCGACGATTTTGCTGATATAAAGATTGTTGAATATGTTGAAGATCTTGTAGAGGGGATCGCTGAGTCCTTTAAAGACCCCGGCAAAAAGATAGATATCAATATAGAGTGTCAGGATATCAGCATGAGCATCAACCAGGCCATTCCTTTTTCACTGTTGCTTAACGAGAGTGTGGTGAATGTGTATAAACATGCTTTTGAAGACCGGGAAAAAGGCAGTTATACAATCTCTCTGTTGAAAGATAATGGTTCTATAACGATGAGCGTATCCGACAACGGTGTGGGTTTGAAGGAGGAGGTCAAAAATATGAAGAATGTATCGCTGGGCATGACCCTTATTGAAACTCTTACCAAGCAGCTGGAAGGCGAGTATAAGCTTACCAATGGCCCCAAAGAGGGTACTCTTTTTGAAGTTGTATTCCCTGCTGAGTAGTTAAATTCAATCTGATTTCCCCTTTGGCTTCGCCGCCATGCCCCGGGTTTTACGCGGGGCTATTTATTT
>SKRK01000287.1 GCA_007118525.1 Balneolaceae bacterium | reverse complement strand
CACCATTTCTGCCCGTCAGAAATCTCTCCATGGCGATGGCCTACACGGATGTAAATAATCACTGGGATTTTTCTGAAGCTGTTGAGCTCTACCGTCAGGATTTTGTGCGCTATCTGAATGAGGATCTGATGTACAGCTCCCGCACCGGCGAAACCTACCTTGCCGGAAGTGACGTGTGGGCAGCCAAACCCGATTTTAGTTATGAACTTCCCGGTATGGGTGAGGTGCTAAAAGCTCAATCCGGCAATCTGTTCCTGTTGTTCGGCTGGGTAGGGATCTCATTTCTGGGTCTTCTTACAATTAAATCAAAATCAGGGGAGGGCTAAGCCATGTTATCAAAAATTATCCACCTTGAATGGCGAAACCTGACCAGTAACCGGTGGCTACTGATCTCCTTTCTGTTGCTGGCCGGACTCATCCTGCTTGCAACGCTGAATCGCAGCTATCACCAGGAGGCGTACCTGATGAAAGTGGATGAGGTGCGGCAGACGCAATCCGCGGAGTTTCAGAACTTTGTGGCCGACCACGATTCCGTAACGGCCGGACTTAAGGAGATCGACAATCAGCGAATTAATCCGGTTTTTCCCTTTTCTCTTGAGGTAAGGCTTACCCCGCAGGCTGTTTTTGAACCGACGGGCCTTGGCGTTCTTGCCGTAGGGCAAAGTGATATCCACGCCGGGATTTTTCCCGTGAGAACCTTCAGTGATCCAATTAACAAAGCATCGGTCTTTTACAACCCGACAACCGATCTGTTTGGCAGTTTCGATTTTGCCTTCGTGCTGGTATTTCTGATTCCGCTGGTTGTGATTGCATTCAGCTACAATATCCTTTCGGAAGAGCGTGAAAACGGCACACTGCAGATGGTGATGTCTCAGCCGGTGTCGCTCATGGCATTTTTGATTTCGAGGCTGGCCTTCCGGTTTCTGATTCTGTTCGGTGCCCTGTTGGTGGTTCTGATTCTGTCGCTGATGGTTGCAGGGGTATCGGTTTCAGGAAATATTTCAGGTTTAGCCCTCCTTTCAGGGTTTGCGGCACTCTATCTGCTGTTTTGGTTTGGGGTGTCGCTGCTGGTGAATCTGTTTGGGAAGAGTTCATCCTTCAATATTACAGCGCTGCTGGGCGTCTGGGTGGTCTTTGTACTTGTGATTCCCACACTGCTCCATGTGGCTGTAGAAAAAGTTCACGAGGTTCCGCCGCGATCCGAAGCGCTTGTGGAGATGCGTAATGCTGAAGAGGAGGCAATGTCTCTGGATCGGGACGAGATTCTGGACCGCTATTTTATGGATCATCCCGAGTTCATAGAGGCAGCAGAAGGAAGCAGTGCGGATGAGCAGTGGAGAGAGCTGTATGAGTTTTATAAGTGGTTCTATATTGTGCGGCAAAATATTGCCGAGGCCGTATCGCCCATCGTTGATGATTATTACAGCAGGCTTGAAGAGCAGCAAGAATTTGCAGGCAGAATCAGTGCATTTTCACCCGCTGTAGTTTTAAAGGAAGCGATGAGCAGCCTGGCCGGAACATCACCCGCTCACTACAATCACTTTCACACCTCCACGGAACTGTTCAGAATGGAATGGATGGAAACCATGAGGAATAAAATGTTGAGGGAGCAGTTTGTGATTCTTGATGACCTGGATGGGCTTCCGCAATTCAGCTATGCACCGAAGGATGTGAATAACGGTTTTGCAAGAGCCGCTATGGCTCTCTCGCTGCACCTGCTTGCTGTTTGCGGATTTATAGTACTGTTCAGAAAAAAAGCAGGGTTGTGATGTTTTTGAGAACTGCATTTTACCTGGCCTTAAAGGGACTTTGCCTTCTTATTCTCACAGGTGTGCTATGCATTGATAGTCTATTTGCCCAGGAAAGAACCAATCTAAGTGTTGAAGCAACCCGAATCAGCGGGCAGATTACCGTGGATGGCAGGCTGGATAAACCGGAATGGAATCTTGCCCCGCTCATTACTGGATTCAGACAGGTAGAGCCAAACCAGGGAGAACCGGCCCTTTACGACTCAGAAGTGCGTGTTCTATACAACGATGACTATATCTACATCGGGGCAAAACTGTATGATGATCCCGGAGAGAGGCCACGAGTCTCTTCACTGAGCCGAAATTTCGATTATTTCGAAAACGACCTTTTCGGCGTGGTGTTTGATACGTTCAATAATGAGCGCGATGCCATCAGTTTCCAGGTTACGCCATACGGCAACCAGCGGGATCTGCAGGTGTTTGATGATGCCGTATTCAATCGTGATTTTGATGTGGTATGGTATGCCGAAACCCAAATCACGGATGAAGGCTGGACAGTAGAGATGGCGATTCCCTGGCGATCACTCCGCTACAGCGAGGAGAATGGAACCTGGGGAATCAATTTTGTGCGTCGCCATCGCAGAAGCAATGAAGAGTCGGCATGGTCGCCCTGGCCACGGGCCTATACGGCTTATCGAATGCCTTATGCCGGAAAAATTACCGGGTTTCGGCCTCCGCCACCATCCATGAATCTTAGAGTTCAGCCATATACCCTTGTGCAGACCAACCGTACATATGATGGTAATTTCACTTCACCTGACCCAAAACTGGGTGGCGAAATCAAGTGGGCGCCCACCCGGAACAGCGTTCTCGACGTTACCTTCAATACCGATTTTGCCCAGGTAGAGGCCGACCAGCAGGTGATTAACCTGACCCGATTCCCGGTGGTGTTCCCCGAAAAGCGGCAGTTTTTCCTTGAAAACGCCAATCTTTTTGATATTGGCAGAGTTTCGTGGCTAAAACCATTCTTCAGCCGCCGAATCGGACTTACTGAGACGGGTGAACCGGTTCCGCTGGATGCCGGGTTTCGCTTCACGGAACAGAGTGTGGAGAGAAGTTTTGGAGCGCTCTTGATGCGTCAGCGCGGAATGGATGATATTTCACCGGCCTGGTTTGGTGTTGGGCGATATCTCGAAAATTTCGGCAGTAACAAACGGGCCGGCCTGATGTTTACCGCAAGACATGACGAATCCGGTGCCGGGCTGCCATCGCGAAATAACCTGACGGGAAATGCGGATACGTTCATGAGATTTCCATCAAACATAACTTTTGCCGCAAATGCAGGCGCCTCCTTTGACAGTGATCTAAACAAATGGGGACATGCCGGTGATCTCTGGCTATCCTACCTCGATAATCTTATGTATCTGGGCCTTCTGCAGGCAGTTGTGAGCCCCGATTATCGTCCCGGAACAGGGTTTGTGGGGAGAAGGGATGTGATTATGACCAGCCCGGCTGTGAGTTTTAATTTTCGGCCAAATTGGAGGCCCGAAGCAGTTAGAGCGTTTACACCTGGCATAACTACTTTTTTTTATCACACTTACAGCAGTCTCGAGTTTGAACAGGGATATGTTGCCCTGCGTCCACTTTCCATACAGTTTAATAACGGCTCGAGGTTACAGCACAGCTGGCTGTTCGAGTGGCACCGGCTCGACCGGACCTTCAGCCCTGCGGGCATCACTGTAGCGGCGGGTCGATACGATTTCCGACAGCACGAAATTCAATTCAATACGGATCAAAGTGCATCCTTTACATTCACCGCACTTGCAAAGCACGGTGGATATTTTGACGGATCACTTACTCAGACAAATGTAAGTGCGGGCTTCAGGCCCATCCCAAATATCTACATTCAAAGCCGGTATATACGGAATATGTTCCGGGATCTTGGTTTGGAGTCCCAAAACCGAAACGTGGATCTGGTGATTACAAACGTAAGACTGGCTCTCAATCCCCGGCTGCATCTCTCAGGTTTTTTACAGCATAATACTGACCTGAATGTCAACCTGATAAACGTTCGATTTTCCTGGGAGTTTTCACCGCTTTCATATCTCTACCTGGTATTTAATGACGTGCATCCTATTGGGGATGATTTGGATATGAGGCCGCCCGGCCGGCAGCAAGCTATTTTTAAACTGACCTATCTAAAACAGTTATAAATAATCCAAGAACTGAAAAATTTAATAGAATGGAACAACCAAAAAAACTTTCCCGAAAAAAAGCACTAAAATACTTGACCTTTGGATCTGCGTCGGTACTCTTTGCTCCGGCGCTCTTTACCACGTCCTGCGCGGCCAACGGCAACCGCAGACAAGGGAGTTATCTCAGCTACAGCGCAATCTTCAACGCAACCTATCCCTTTTCACTGGATCCGCTGCCTTACGATGATGACGCTCTGGAACCCTATATCGATACCAAAACGATGGAGATCCATCACGGCCGGCATCATCAGGGGTATATCAACAATCTGAATAACGCACTGGAGAATCATTCCAATCTGCAGTCGATGACGCTTTCGGAACTGGTGGCGGGCCTCAATGATCTGCCGGATGAGGTGCAGACGGCAGTCCGGAATCACGGCGGCGGACACCTGAATCACGTGATTTTCTGGAATACCATGACGCCGGGCGGAAGTAGTGCAACCGGTAGACTGGCAGATGCCATTGACCGTGACTTCGGATCTATGGAAAATCTAAAGGAAGAGCTGAAAAGTGCTTCGGGAGGCGTATTTGGCAGTGGTTGGGCGTGGCTGGCAGCAGACAACGGCGGGTCCCTTAGCGTGGTTCAAACTCCGAACCAGGATAATCCGCTTACCGAGGGGCTAACCCCACTCACGGGTGTGGATGTTTGGGAACACGCCTACTACCTGAACTACCAGAATCTGCGGGGAGAATACGTGGATGCCTGGCTCGACCTGGTTCACTGGGAGAAGGTGTCGGAAATGTATGAGGAGAGCCTGGGAGAATGAACCACCGAGATTCCATACTGGACTGGGCAATTATTGGCGGCGGTATTCACGGCGCATACCTGGCCAATGCGCTGATCCGACACCGTCTTACCCGAAGGAGTGACCTGCGGATTATCGATCCCAACGATGAGCCTCTCGCAGAGTGGAAACGCGTGACGGCAAATGTGGGGATGGAGTATCTTCGGTCACCCAAAGTACATCATCTTGATTTTGAATCTTTTTCGCTGAAGCATTACGCCCACTGCAGGGAGTATTCGGATGATGCTTTCATTTTTCCGAATGATCGCCCTTCTCTGAGTCTTTTCAATGAACATGCCGACAGCGTGATTGAAAGAAGCGGTTTACATGATCTTTACCTGAAAGGTTTTGCGGCGGATATTCGTCTTGAGAACGATCACGCAGTAATCAGAACCGAAAGTGATACGATCAGAGCGAGGCATGTTGTTTTGGCAATCGGCAGGAGCGGGTCGCTGAATTGGCCCGGCTGGGCAGGCCGTGCGACTGCTGATGGGGCAGGTATTTGCCATGTACTTGAAGGATCATATTGCCGTAACAGCATACCGGAAACCGGTGAAATTGTTGTAGTAGGTGGTGGGATGTCAGCTGTTCAAACGGCTTTGTCGATTGCAGATAATAATCGCCATGTAACCCTGCTTTCTCCCCACTCACTGCGGCAAAACAACTACGACTCCGATCCCGGATGGATGGGGCCGAAATACCTGAACCGTTTCCGGAAGATCTCCTGCTTTCGGAAAAGGAGAAGGATCATCAACGAGGCAAGAAATTCGGGCACGATTACACAAGATTTGAAGCGGGAGCTCATAAAAAGTCAAAACAGAAAGGAGTGCAGCGTAACCATAGACCATGTCGAAAACTGTTCAGTACTGACCAATGACCTCATGCTGCTGAATCTTAAAAGCGGAGAGACTCTTGCCGCGAACCATATCGTTCTTGCAACCGGCTATGCAAACCGTTGTCCGGGAGGAGAGCTGCTGAACGGTCTGATATCAAACTTCAATCTAAAATGTTCTGAGTGCGGCTTTCCAATTACAGATACGTCATTACGATGGCACGACAGACTCTATGTGAGCGGAGCACTTGCTGAGCTTGAGGTAGGGCCGGCTTCAGGAAACATTATAGGTGCCAGAATGGCGGCCGAAAAAATACTTATTAACCGAGCAAACAATAATTTTTAGTCTTGGCTAAATATTACTAAATTTAGCCTAAGCTAAAAATCCAGAAATTACATGAGTTCGAGATAAAAATTTGAGTCTGAAAAATCCCCCTTCTCCCATTGGGATCCCTTCGGGGGAAGGGGGAAGAGGTTCGCCAGCTGGCGGAGGGACACTCTTTAATAAAATCTTATTTCGAACTGACTTTAAAATATGTATAGAAACCTACAATGAAGCCCAAACTGATCAGGAATCAAATACGATATCTCTTCACCCTGGCACTTGCTGCCGGTATAGGATTCGTATATCCAGTTCACGTGACTGTGGATCACTCCGGACTCTTTGATCATCAAGGTCACCACCATCATGATGATCATTTTCCGGGAGATCCTGAATCGGAAGACGACCTTTGTGCGTTTTGCCTTACGCTGAGCTCCATGGAGGTTTCTGAAGGCCAAAGTCCGGTTTCAGTGATTGGAGAGATCACGAATGATGGATTGAAAAATGGAGTTCCCCGCAGTGTTTTAATTACCGGAAAATCTGCCAGGGCTCCGCCGGTAACTTTTGATTTTTAGCTTACAAATGTTTACCAATTTTAAGATCAAAAGGATTTAAAATGAAAATATTTAATACAACATCCATTGCAGTGGCACTGCTGCTTTTTGGGCAGGGAGTAAATGAATCCCACGCCATCAGTGCAAATGAAACCCTGAGGGGTGAAGTTACTGAAGCCGTTACCGGCGAACCGATTCCGGGAGCTTCAGTTATGATCGAAGAGCTGGATCGCGGAGTTGCGGCGAATGCGGATGGTCAGTTTGAATTTCATTCCATTCCGTCCGGCACCTACATAATTTCTGTCCGTGCAGTAGGCTTCAGGACCTTAACCCGTGAAATAGATCATCCGTCCGATGGCAAAATCACTGTTGCACTGCAGGCGGAAGTGTTCAGAGGAGAGGAGGTGATTGTTACAAGCTCACCGCTTGGGCGAAGTATCCAATATCAGCCGGCACAGGCGCTGAACAGGGAGCAGCT
>SKRK01000130.1 GCA_007118525.1 Balneolaceae bacterium | reverse complement strand
TCTTTCAGGTATGGCAGCGGATCGGCATCTTCTTCCTCCTTTACCTTCTCCATCGCCCGGAGAAGCAGCTCCTTGGTGCCGCCACCTGCCGGGATCAATCCAACGCCCAGTTCAACGAGTCCGCAGTAGAGTTCATGATGGGCCACCACCTTGTCGCAATGGATCATAAACTCCACGCCACCGCCGAAGCAACGGCCCGATGCGGCGGCAATCACCGGAAACGGCTGATATCTTAACCCAACAGCCACCCGCTGAAAATTCTCAACCGCCTCATTGATTTTGCCAAAGTCACCGCTTTGCAGTGCCTGACCTGCCTCGGCAAGATTTGCTCCGTAGCTAAAATTCTCATGATCATGTCCTATTACCAGTGCGTCAAATTTTTCAGCAACTATTTCGCACACCATATCTACAGATTGAACCAGCTCAAACCCAAGCGTCTGCTGTTTGGTGCGGAATTCGAAAAGCGCAACGCCATCGCCCATATCATACAGGCCGGCACTCTTGTTGCCCCACACCTCTTTATTGTTTCGCTTAAGTGAAGCAGCCGTGACTGCTCCTTTCGCAGGCGGGGTCAGTTGATCCACTTCCCCCGAGGCCAGATTGTAAACGGAACCATCGTCCTTATAAAATGATATTCTGCCGCTCTTCAGCATTTTCTTCACAGATTCAGGAACCGATCGGCCTTCCTTCTCCATTCGTTTTACAGAATCTTCTACCCCAATCGCATCCCACCGCTGAAAAGGCCCGAGCTCCCAGTTAAAACCCCACTGCATGGCGCGGTCGATCGCCTCCACAGAATTTGTGATCTCCGGAATGCGGTTCGCCGAATAGAGCAGCAGATCGCAATGGATCTCCCACAAAAAATTCCCGGCTTTATCATCCTGATTAACCAGAAATTTGAGTCGCTCACCAGGCGTTTTGTACTCCTTTTTGGCTTTACCGGCAGATTCAAACGAAACATCCTGCTGCTTCTCATACTCCAGCGTTTCGGGATCTATCACATGGTATTCATTTCCCTTTTCACCCTTCACTTTTTTATAAAACCCATGCCCCTTCTTGTTGCCATGAGCACCCTTCTCCACCATCTTCTTAAAGGACTCCGGCAGCTTGAACGCTTCCCTTCGCTCATCATCCGGTATAGCAGGATAGAGATTTTCAGATACGTGATTGATCACATCCAGCCCGGCCATGTCTGCAGTTCGGAAAGTTGCGGCTTTGGAATAGCCTGTAAGGGTTCCTGTGAGAAAGTCGATCTCCTCAGCGCGGAATGTCCCGTTAAAAAACCACGGCATCATCGCCGCCATTGAAAAGACGCCGATCCGGTTGGCGATAAAGTTAGGGGTATCCTTACAGAGCACCGTGCCCTTTCCAAGAATTTTTTCGCAGAAGCCGGTCATATAGTCGACCACGGCATCATCCGTCTTCTTCGTCGGAATAATCTCAAGCAGCTTCATATAGCGCGGAGGGTTAAAGAAGTGCGTGCCCAGGAAATGCGCCTTAAACTCATCCGACACCTCTTCACTGATTTCCGAAATCGGCAGACCTGATGTGTTGGAGCTGACAATAGTACCCGGCTTGCGCACCTTCTCCAGCTTCGCCATCATCTCCTTTTTGATGTCCATCCGTTCAACGATCACCTCGCAGATCCAGTCGGCATCAGCTGCCCATTCGAGATGATCCTCAAAATTACCGGGTGCGATTCGATCCGCCCAGTCCGGGTCAGCCAATGGCGCTGGATTCATTTTGGCCAGTTTTTGAATACTCTCTTCCGCTGTCTTGTTTGGCCTTTTCGGATCATCCGATTTCAGGTCGAGCAGTTTTACCTTCAATCCGGCATTCACGCAGTGTGCGGCGATCTGGCTGCCCATAACACCGGAGCCGAGGATGAGGACGTTTTGGATGTTGAATTTTTTTGATGGCATGATGAACTATTTTTTTATTTCAATAATAATTTTGGCTTTTACACTCCCCTCATTCTCTGTTTTGAAGGGATACATGGGTAACTCATGTCCCAAAACAAAACACTTCTTAAGGAGGGGTTGGGGTTGGTTGGGCTAAAGGGTTATACCCAAAAGCTACCTCCCCTGTCCCCTGCTTACACAGGAGGGGAACTTCAGAACGCATTTCTTGCCAGTCTCACTACTCACTACCCGATACTCACAACTACTCCTCCCTATACATCGAGTCTATCTCCTCCTTAAACTTCTCCAGCACAACCGGTCTTTTCACTTTCATCGTGGGAGTAAGCTCACCGCTATCGATTGAAAGTGGTTCTTCGAGCAGAATGAATTTTTTCACTGATTCCCAGGGAGCGAGCGTTTTATTTGCCTTGTCTACTTCCTGCTGTATCAGTTCACGAATCTTTTCATCTTCGGAGTAAGGTTTTTCCGGTTCATATCCGTCCCTTTTCAATCGCTTCAATATATTTTGATACGCAGGCACAATCAGCGCAGAACAGAATTTTCTCTGGTAACCGATCACCACAACCTGCTCGATAAATCCGGAGCCTGAGATTTGATTCTCCACATTTTGCGGAGCCACATATTTGCCGGTCGAAAGTTTAAACATCGATTTTTTCCGATCGGTAATAAACAGAAAACCATCTTCATCAAGTTTTCCGATGTCACCGGTTTTAAACCAGCCATCATCAGTAAACACCTCTTTTGTCTGCTCTTCCTCCTTGTAGTAACCAGTCATCACATTAGGGCCCCGGGTCAGAATCTCACCATCTTCGGCAATCTTAACTTCCACACCGCGAATCGCTTTACCTGAACTGCCAATTCGCATTTCTCCCGTCGTTTGAACCGTAATTACGGGTGATGTTTCCGTTAAACCATAGCCTTGCACACAGACAAATCCGATGGCGTTCATAAACTTAAATATTTCCGGAGATAGTGCAGCTCCACCACTTACCATTCCACTAAGATTTCCACCAAACAGTTCGCGAATTTTACTGTAGACCAGCTTATCGGCGATTTTGTGTTTAATCGCAGCCAAACCGGAAGGCGGATTTTCCGGATCGTAATTCTCCGTCATATAGATCGCCCAATAGTAAAGGTTTTTTTTCGCTCCCGAGAGCTCCTGTCCCTTTACTTTAACACCGGTGTGAATTTTTTCAAGAAGCCTTGGCACGGTAGCCATAAAAAACGGCTGCACATATCCCAAATCGTCCCGAATCTCTTCAACCACTTCAATGTAGTATAACCTGCAGCCCATGCTCATGTACATATACTCAATCATCCTCTCAAATACATGCGAAAGCGGCAGGTAAGAGAGCACATTATGCCCATAGAACTCTTTTTTATCAAAAGGAAGTTTTTCCAGTGATGCCACAACATTTGAAGCGATGTTGTTATGCGTTAACATTACGCCTTTTGGAAGTCCGGTAGTACCTGACGTATAGATCAATGTAGCAAGATCATCCGGTTTGATGTCATTTTTAAGTGAATTAAAAAGCTCCGGTTTCTCATTGTTTATCTTTTTACCGGCTTCGATTACATCATCAAATGGCTTTAATTTTTTATGTTTGGAACCATGAATGGAAATAACGGCCTTTACATTCTTGACGCTTTTTATGAGTGGCTTGGTTTCTGCAAACATCTCATCATTAGAGACAATATGAACCACCGAATCGGAGTTCTCCAGAATGTATTTAATCTGATCGCCCGGCTGTGTGCTGTAGATCGGCACATTGACTGCACCGATCGAGAGTATGGCCAGGTCGCACATCACCCATTCCGTAGAGTTTTCCGAGTGGATCGCAACTTTATCCCCCGGCCTCACTCCAAGATCATAAAGTCCTAAAGCCAGGTTTTTCACCTTGCTTTTATATGTTTCTACATCTGTGGGAACCCACTTTCCATCCCGTTTTGTAGATGCAAAAATACCTTCAGGGTAGTTTTCAAGGCCCTTGTAGATTAATTCAGGTAGCGTCAGTTTTGATTCACTCATGAGCGTAAAAAGCGGTTTTTTAGCATTCAGGGTCAGGTTAACACTGTTACCCTATTAATTTACACTTTGCGCGGACTTTTAAAAATTTGTTATAAAAAAAGTTCTACTTTTTAATAATCTACTGCATGCAGATTAAAATCACCATAAATATCTTCAAATAACTAACCCGTATAACCACCAAAAAAATGCACATCGAAGAAGAGATCAGGCCAAAAATAGATAAGATGTTCTCATTAAAACAGAAAACAATGGGCAGTGCCCTTGGTATAGAGTACCTTCACATCAGCCGAAACGAGATGAGAGCTGCAATGCCGGTGAGTGAAAACACGATTCAGCCTTTCGGTATACTTCACGGTGGTGCATCGGTAGCCCTGGCCGAAACCCTGGCTTCTATCGGCGCCTGGCTTAACCTGGAAGACGACTCAAAATCTGCAGTAGGATTAGAGATCAATGCCAATCACATCAGGTCTGTAAAATTGGGTGAAAAGGTGATTGGAATTGCAAAGCCCATTCACAGGGGAGCACAAACGCAGGTATGGGAAACCAGAATTGAAACCGAAACCGGCAAATTGGTTGCGCTATCGAGGTGTACACTTGCCGTGATCAATAAAAAGCCATGAAACCGAAACTATTCAAAGATAGCCAGCATCAGCTTCCGTTTTGCCACGGGCAGAATGGTCTGTTGAAATGAGAACTCAAGGTCGGTATTAAAAGCGAATGTAGCGGGATTTGGCAGTTCCTTTTCGTCACGAATCAAATCAAGCTTGATGGACCCCGGTGATAATTGAGCCCTGTTTTGGGCCAAGGCCTTTAGAAAACGGGTTTTAAGAGAGCGGTACTGGTCTTCAGAACTTTGAAAAATGGAGAGCTCAAACCGGAAAAGGTTTAACTTTCGGTTTAAGTTGTCAGGCACAAAAAAGTATCCCTCTTCTCTGTAATTGGGTAATATACCTACATGCTCTACGCTCAGGCTACTCTCTACAAATTCATGGATGGCTGCTCCTTCTTGAATTACTGCCTCAATTTTTGGAAGGGCCCAGGAGATCAGCTCTTCAACGGCAACCAGATCCGTACCATCTACGAATACCACCTCATGCTCGATGGTTTGGTTCACCCAGTCGATCTTTCGGATCCTCTTTGGGAATTTGCTTCTGAGATCCTCAAGCCGGTCAGTTATATCCTTTAAGGTACGGCGAAGTTCAATGAGCCCGCTCAGGTGCGGATAGATCTTATAGTACTGAAATTGAGCACTGATTTTTTTTAGCTCAGCCAGGATGATATACTCTCTTTTTTCAAGATCATCCTGAACCCTTGTAAAGAGATTAAGAGAAAGCCCGGATTCTTCAATCATAGATTGCCTCCTGCCATTTTGATGATATTATTCCTTACTGCCTAACAACGCTATTCTGAAAGCTGAAGTATGTTAAGCAAGATGTATTAAAATACATTGGTTGATAAATTTCAACAGATCACAGCGAATTAATTTAAAGAATCTGAAATTCCTTAAGTGTTACAAATTATCTTCTTTTCTTTTAACCTCGACTTTAACAACCCCGTAAATCGGTTCTATGAGTGACTTACGGATTAGCAGGCTATGCAGGTTTCCAACTATTCAAAATCCCTTCACTCTCCTTTGAACTGAATTCCATATATTACCGTTATAGGTAAAGACAGTAATACAAGCCGACACCCCAAAAAAGCGCTTTTATGGATACTCAAAAACAATTGGACGAATTTCAGCAACGTATAGATAATGGTGAAAAAATTGAGCCAAAAGATTGGATGCCTGAACGTTATCGAAAACAGCTGATCCGAATAATGAGCCAGCATGCTCACTCTGAAATTGTAGGAATGCTGCCGGAAAGTAATTGGATAACCCGTGCTCCATCCCTTAAACGGAAAATGGTTCTCCTGGCCAAGGTACAGGATGAAGCAGGCCATGGTCTCTACCTCTACAGCGGAACGGAAACACTTGGGGTTGAACGTCGTGAACTCGTCGAAGACTATATCTATGGAAATGCCAAGTATTCAAGCATCTTCAACTATCCTACCCTCACCTATGCAGACATTTGCGTAATAGGCTGGCTGGTTGATGGAGCGGCTATCGTAAATCAAACCATGCTGGCAAAGTCCTCATATGGCCCCTATGCCCGGGCAAACATAAGAATTTGTAAAGAGGAGAGTTTCCATAAAAAACAGGGGTATGAAATGCTTGCTAAAATGACAAGCGGCACGCCCGAACAAAAGCGTATGGCCCAGGATGCCGTGAATCGCTGGTGGTGGCCTACCCTGATGATGTTCGGCCCGCACGACACCGATTCACCCAACAGCGCTGAGCTGATTAAATGGGGCGTAAAGACCAAAACCAACGACGAACTGCGGCAAAGCTTTGTGGATCGTATGGTGATGGAGGCCGAAGCCATTGATGTGACCCTTCCTGATCCCGACATGAAATACAACGAAAAAACCGGCCACTGGGAGTTTGGACAGATTCCATGGGATGAGTTCTGGAGTGTTGTAAAAGGAGACGGCCCGATGAACCGGGAGCGTATAAAAGCCCGCCGAAAAGCCTACGAACAGGGCGAATGGGTGCGGGAAGCGGCAATGCAGTATGCACGAAAAAAGAAATTGAAAGAAGGTAAAGCTTCGTAGATCAACAGATTTTTCTAAAAACTGAAACCCTATTCATTCGTCAGTCCGATAAGAATCATTCTGACGAAATTCATAATTATTTTCATGAGCGACGATACAAAAAATACCGAGTGGCCCCTTTGGGAAGTATTTTATCAGCCTAAAGACGGCAAACCATTTGAACACGCCGGAAGCGTACACGCTCCCGATGCCGAAATGGCCCTGCAAAACGCACGCGATACCTATGCCCGACGAAACGAAGGGATTGCATTATGGATCGTACCGTCCGATCAGATTATTGCCTCTACACCTGAGGATGTTGGACCATTTTTTGACCCCGCAAACGACAAACCCTACCGGCACCCTCAATTTTACAGTGTCCCTCGGGCAGTAAAGAAAAGAAAATAAATCATAGTCGTGAGTC
>SKRK01000121.1 GCA_007118525.1 Balneolaceae bacterium | reverse complement strand
TATGCTACCTAAAAAGATGAAAGCTGCTGTTGCTCACAACTTTGGTGACCAGCTTAAGATTGAAGAGATGCCGGTTAAGGAACCGGGCGATGATGAGATATTGGTGAAGGTAATGGCCAGTGGTGTTTGCCATACCGACTTACATGCCATAGATGGCGATTGGCCGGTTAAACCGAATTTACCGCTTATTCCGGGGCATGAGGGTGTAGGTTATGTAGCTGCAATCGGAAAGAATGTGAAAAATGTTAAAGAGGGTGACGCTGTGGGTGTGCCTTGGCTCTATTCAGCTTGCGGAACATGTGAACATTGCATCACCGGTTGGGAAACTCTGTGTGGGGAACAGGAAAACGCAGGCTATAGTGTAGACGGTGGTTATGCAGAGTACGTAGTAGCTGATCCACGCTACGTTGGTCACTTACCATCCAATGTAAATTTTGCAGAAATGGCACCAATTCTCTGTGCCGGTGTTACCGTGTATAAAGGATTAAAAGAGACGGATACAAAACCCGGTGAATGGGTGGCAATATCAGGTATTGGAGGCTTAGGTCATTTGGCAGTTCAATATGCCAAGGCTATGGGACTTCATGTTGCCGCTATTGATATTGCAGACGATAAACTGGATCTGGCTAAACGACTGGGAGCAGATCTGGTGGTAAACGCGATGGAGAATGATCCGGGCGAATATTTAAAGAAAGAAACCGGAGGCATGCATGGCGCACTTGTAACAGCTGTTGCGCCCGTGGCTTTTAGCCAGGCACTGAGTACACTACGCAGAAAAGGAACACTGTCAATGAACGGACTGCCACCGGGCAGTTTTGAACTTGACATCTTCAATGCCGTTTTGAATAGAATAACCATCCGCGGATCGATAGTCGGTACAAGAAAAGACCTTCAGGAATCAATCGATTTTGCTACTGAAGGAAAAGTTAAATCGAATATCAAAACGGAGAAAATTGATAACATCAACAGTGTTCTTGATGATATGCGAGGTAATAAAATTGAAGGCAGAATGGTTTTAGAAATTGCCTGATGTTATGAAAAACAGGTGCCCGGAATAGCCCGGGCACTTTCTTAAAAACCCTAATGAATACCCATGGCTGTTAAACGTGTACTCATAACCGACGAGGCAAAGAAAGTAATGGATCAATTGCGTGAAAAACACGGTGAACTGATGTTTCATCAAAGTGGTGGGTGTTGTGACGGCTCATCACCGATGTGTTACAGGGCCGGGCAGTTTCGTATTGGGAAAAGCGATGTGAAACTGGGGGAAGTGTACGGTGCACCATTCTACATGGCAAAAGATCAGTTTAAATACTGGCAGCACATGCAGCTTACATTAGATGTTAAGGAGGGTAGAGGGTCCAGTTTTTCGATTGAGATACCGTTGGGTGTGCGGTTCCTTATTAAATCAAAAATGTTTACTGAAGAGCAGCTCGAAAATCTGGAAGCGTTGGCATAAAACCTTATAAGCACCGGGTATAGAATTTCATTATCATTAGCCTTTCAAATGATAAAGCGAATTGCTGAGTTTTAATCAGCTTTAAATATTTTTAAATGGCCATTTGGGTTGCCATCCTGCTGGGGATCATCCAGGGGATATTCATGTTTTTTCCGGTGAGCTCCACCAGCCACCTTGCGTTGATGCAGCATTTTCTGATCAAAAGGGGAGTTGAGCTGCCTGATCCCGATTCGCCGGAGATGATTCTTTTCGACCTGGTTGTGCATGTTGGTACATTGGTATCCATTGCGTATGTTTTCAGAGACAGCCTCACCAAATACCTTACATGGACCCTTTCCGGATTCTGGGAGTGGAAAACCGGTGAACGTACACCCAAAGGTGAACTTTATCGCAGACTCACTTTCTATGGTCTGTTCTCTGTATTTGTAACCGGGGTTATTGGGTTTCCCATGAAAGCGATGTTTGAAGGGGTATTTGCTCAGCCGCTTTTTATGAGCGGTACGCTAATCATAACCGGTATCATCCTCTATTGGACTGATGTATTACCACCAAGAAAAATCGGGTTGAGAGAGATCGGTATCGGAATAGCAATCATCATCGGTATTGCGCAGGCTATGGCGCTGATGCCCGGCTTGAGCCGAAGCGGCATGACCATAGCCTTTGCCCTGTTCGCCGGCATGCAGCGGCGCTGGGCGGCTGAATACAGTTTCTTCATAGCCATACCTACCATTCTCGGTGCAACGCTTCTGCAGGCTGTTGAGGTGTTTGGGTATGGAGGCACCATTTCACTCGGCTGGGGTGCAATGACTACCGCTTTTATCGTATCAGCGGTGGTTGGGATTTTTGCGCTCAAGGTGGTGATTCAACTACTTTACAGGGCCAATTTCCGAGTCTTCTCTTATTATGTCTGGTTTCTCGCAGCTGTGGTAGCTATTTCTTCGTTTGCAGGTGTTCTTTGAAAGATTGCTTCATATTTGTAATCTGTACTACCTTATTTATTCGAAGTTAATGTGAGTTTGTTGTATGAAAAGGCAAAAAAAGACCCCTTCGAAGTGAGCAGGGAGATACCCTGGTATGTAAAGATTTGATTTAAATAGTCAATTTAGAGCATCAAATAAACTGCTTTTCATCCCCCATTGCCCTCCGCCGGCGGAGGGACACTCATCAACTGGTTTTTATATCGAACTCAGGCTAATATAAATTACTAACCGCTCAACTAAACAGATAATAAAATGAAAAAACTCGGAAGCTTTTTCGGAAACCTGCTTGTAAGTATAGTCTCTTTTTTGGTCATGATACTTTTGGCCATTCTCTCATTCTTTATCATTGTATTTGTTGTAAATGCAGGCTCAGCTTTTGCCGGTATTGATCCATCAGGGGATTTCCTGGTTTTGTCGGCCGCACTGATTGTAGTAGCAGCCATAATTGCCGGCGGCATATCACCAATGGCGTTTTTAACGAATATTACAGTTCAGGACCGAAATCAAATGGTTGACTAACTTTTGATAGCCAAATAATTGGACTTAATTCTGATTCCCCGAATCAATGACTAGCAGAGAAAAAAACTTCTCAAATTTACAAGAGTTGATTCAGCTCAATCCTCAGACAGATAAAGAGTCTGGATTACTTTTAAGATCAATCTTGTCAGCCGGCCGTAAAAAGGGTGTTCATCGTCACGAACTTTGGAAAACCATACTCGAATATTTCAACGTAAAAGAGAATCAGAAAAAATGGTCGGACTGGAAAAGTCTGGATGATCGCGAAGAGATACGCCTGCGATTAAAAGTACTGCAGCATGTTAGTGTACTCGATGGTTCACTAACCGGTTTTATCCGTTTCTTTTTCAGGGCATCCGACCCGGTTCTCTATCAGCTTGCGGCAAAAGTATTGGGAAGGGAGATGAAAAATTTTCCCGAATTGAAAGAATATCTGGCCGAATACTGTAAAAAAAGAAACATACCGGCTGATCAATCCATCAGGCTTAATAATCAGAGAAGCCGGCGAAGGGTTCTGCTTGTTCGCTCAGCAGCATATTCAGATGATAACAACATAAGTGAGGCATCTTTCCCACTGCCTTTTCAGGATGTTTCAGAGCTATCAGATTCCGATATAAGTATACTCTTTGCGGCTTGCAGCCTTTTACTGCAAGCGGGCCGTAAGGAGTGCAGAGAGTATGCAGAAAAGATTCTGAATGAACGATTTGATAGCAAAAGAGAGATTCGTGACAGAAATCTAGTGCGAAATGCAGGTATTTTGATTGGTCAGTTAAAGAGATCAGAACTACCTGCAGGAGATCTGTTCGGTGTCTGTTTTAAAGGTGTGCTGAACCAGTATCATCGCAGCGAAAACTTTGCATCAAGGCTTCAGTCGCTGCTGCTAATGGACGAGCTGATGGAGAGCTCCATTCTGCTCGGCCTCTCCTTTACCGGCGCTAAGAGAGACTGGCACGGTTCGGAAAGGTTTAACAAATTTTTAAAAGGAAGAACCCTGTTTTGGTCGTTTCAAAACAGAAGTGCTGTTGAATATGAGGGTTATGACACCGAAATGAAGGATTCGTCGGTGGTTGATTATGTATATAAAACACTTCCTCATGAAAGGTATGAAGATCACTACCGCCTTTTTGCAGAGGGTGTAAATTTAATTTCCAATGAGCAAAAATGGAGAACCCTAACTCTTGATGAGCGCGCATATCAGGCGTTCTATTTGATAGATTTCTGTATCCACACCGAAATTATTGATGAAGAGGAGCTCATTCTTTTGTTCAGGAGCAGTAGTTTGATTGAGCGAGAGGATACCTCTGCAAAATTGGGGGAAACACCGCTTTCGCCATTGGTCAGAAAATTGCTGGAGCTTGAACCGTCATTCAGTCGACAGCTTTTTGACCCTCAGCTTATTCATCGGCTGGACGATCCGCTACTGTTGCCTGCCCTGATACCTTCTGATGCTGATTCGGAGTTTCTACCGATGCTGGCAGATGCCGTAGAACATCAGATAAGGTTCAGGCTGATTATCGATCCGGAATTTAACCCCGACCACTATCTCTACCTGCTCTCTGTACGAAGGCCAAATCAGAAGTTTTTTAGATTTCTGGCGGAGCTGAGCCATGGCAGGGAGTACCGCAGAGGCGTTGATGGTTTTTATCCGCTTTCTGATATATCTCAAATGCTTGCCGAAAGAGCTTCATCCGGAAACAGCCGGATGGAAAAAAGAGATAATGGAACACCTTTTTTTGAGGTGCTTGATGGGCTTAGAAGTGAACTTCTGGACCTTAAAGGTGAGCAGGACCCGCAGAAAATACTTCGTGGAGTAGTTCATCACCTTCGCGGAACAGGAGCTGAAACTGCAAGACAGGGTATTACCCTGCACGATCTTATTGAAATTGCTCAACCGTCAGGATCGGTCTGGTTTCGGGCAGGCAATCCACCCTATACTTCTAAAAAAAGTCGTGAAATAGCAGACAGAATACTGCTTCTGTCCGATAATCTTGAAGAGAAAGCCAACAGAATGGTTCCTGAGAATCTTCTGCATGAATTTCGGGTGAGCGAAACTATTCAGGGAATTGAACACTACCTGGGACTACTGAAAGATGAGTTTGTCCCACTTGCAGGATTCGTTGAATCCGCAATTTTTTCAGATCTGATTTCTGAATCAATTCAGCGCCTTCAACAATGGGATATGGCATATGGGAGCTCGGCCCAAATCTGGAAAAATAAAAAGGGCCTGGCTAAAGAAGAGCTATGGGAGAATTTGTACAGCTTGGTATTGGGCCAGGAAAATGAGGCGGTTCAGTACAAACTTCTCTCTATTGTAACGGATAGTACTCTGGAGGAGTGCGGCCGGGACAGCGACTCTTCGTGGCTTAAGAGGTATGAATTTCTGAACTGGGCAACAGGCAGTGTCAGCTCAAATTTTAAAAACAGCGCGCTAGAGGCAGTTTGGAGTCTAAGCCAGGAGAATCTTTGGAGGGAGCTCGTTGAAGAGGCGATGGATCGCAATGCGGAGGCACGGGTGGTTCAGCTGATACGAATGGAGGCATTTTCAGAGATCAGGAACAGGCCGTTAGTTAAAGAGATGCTCGGCCGGGTAAAACAGTGGTGTTTTAACAGGCATGATATTTTTCATGCCTATCAGTGCAATCGTGCAATAAATGAGAAAAAGAATCCGATTTTAAATATAGTCAAAACGATCTCACAGTATACAGGAAACTTTGCCAGGGTATGGCTGGCGCTGCTCGTAGGCGTAATCTTTATGTTTGATTTTGGTGATCCCTGGTTTGAGCTGGCAGAAATAGGAGATGTGGGCGGCGTTGCCTTTGCTTTTCTTTTTGGAGTAGCGGGCACATTTCTATACGTCTGGTCCGACCTTCGCAAAAAAATTGTCTACCTGAAGGGAGATCCCTTTCAGTGGGTATCCATTATTGGACGGGTTAGTATATTCATTCTTATAACATTCATCTATACTGCCCTTGTGGTGAGTCTTTTCTGGTATATGTTTTCGAGTACCGACCAGGTTGTTCACGGGCCCAATGCACCCTTACACCTTATATCCTGGACAGGATTTGCACTCTTTGTTGGAGTGTTTTTGGGGCTGCTTGGCCAGGGTGATTGAGTGGAATGAAAGCGGTTAAAACTATTACTCAATAACCCATTGTCATTTTTTCATACCCGGTTTGTCAAATTGAAATCCAATCATAAAAATTGGCAGGACAGATTTTCCGCAAGCCCTGATTTAAATGTATAGGAGTAGATTTGGCACAGGCTTTGCACTAAATAAAATTGAAGAAGGGTTGATAATCTACAACCACACATTCATACTTTTAATCTTTTTAACCAAAAAAAAGTTGAGGAGGTTATGATTATGTTAATGCGCAGAGATGATATGCCAACAGTGGCAAGACCAACAACAGGACTCAATGCGTCGAGAGTAAACAGACCGTTTACTCTTTCTAAATGGCTTGATGACATCTTTGAAGATGCATTTAACTGGACAGAAGGTGCGTTTGTGCCCGAACTGAATGTTTATGAAACTTCCAAGATGTTTGAGGTAACCGTGGAGCTTCCCGGTATGAACAAGAAAGATTTCGACATCAGCCTGAACGAGAATGTGCTCACCATAAGCGGTGAACGACACGCACCTCAGAGAGGTGAAGAGGATGAACGAAAATTTCACAGGGTTGAAAGCCGGTTTGGCCGGTTCAGCCGGTCACTTCCTCTTCCAAATATAGCAGATATGGAGAAAATTAACGCAAATTATGAAAACGGTGTTTTGGTACTAACGATACCAAAACTAAAAGAGAAAGCCGGCAGAAAAATTGAAATATCATGAGTGCCGGTTAAGACTGAGGCCGCCTGGTGCTTCGGGCGGTCTTAATTTAATGTGAGCTTGAGATAAGGAATAGGCTCAAATAGTCCCCCTTCGAGAGGCTGTGAGAAAACTAAAAAAACAAGTGAATTAGAAGCCCGATATGCATGGCCACGAAGACACGAAATCACGAAGGTTTCACGAAGACTATGTTTAAGTTTTTATATTACTTCGTGCACCTTTGTGT
>SKRK01000275.1 GCA_007118525.1 Balneolaceae bacterium | reverse complement strand
TTTGGGAGAAAGTTTGATCTGTTTCTGAATGGAACGCATAGTCAATGGATGTGAGAGGTTTTCTATTTGCGAAGAATGTAGGGGAAGATAATGGCAGGGACAAAAAAAACAACAGAATGCGGACTAAATCGGAACGCTACAATGTAAAAAAAACCCGGAATTCAGTAGAATGCCGGGTTTCCAATTTGAAACAACCTTTCTTACTACTTCATCTCAAGATAAAAAGGTTCACTGTCCTTGAGAGATTTTTCAACTGCTTTGGATAGTGTGCTGCTGATAACATCTTCCGAATCGTCACTGTTTATCGTATACATAGTTGAACGATCAGTTGGAATATCTGCTCTCGATGAGGCACAAGTTACTTTGATGTGCATTGGTGTGTAAATACCAAAACTTAGCATCCCTACCAGCTGATTTACGAAACTTAGCCGTGTTTCAACGCGGGCCACGCCATTGCGGCAATGATTTTGCGCTTCAACCACACTGGGTGGCACAAGGCCATAGATCCAGGAAGAAGCGAATGTTTGTTCATAAACCTCAGTTGATGGCTCCATGCCGGTTGTAATTTGTGCATGGTAACAACCTGTAAATAGTATTGAACCCATTATTGCCAATACGGCTATCGTGTATTTTCTCATAGTTCTCTGTTTTTAAGTTAAGTTTTAGTTACCAGAGGGGCTTCTATCTTAATTATTTCCCGTAGGATAGTCACTTGATATCTGTGTCGGATTATAAATAATAAATTTTGATTCCAACAGAGAACTTCAAATTTTTAATAAAAGAAACCAAGATTAATGATCACTTCGAAAGGTTGCAATGCAGCGTGTTTAATGCGAATAGTTGAGATGTATGTAAGCTTAATTTCAGGTTATCCATTACGGAAGTGATCGAACTTATAGAGTTTGACGAGCAGCTTTCATTCTTGTAATTTTAAATAAAGGTCTAAGCAGAGGAGGGTTATGAAATATTCAGGAAATCGTGTATTAAGAGAAGAGGCAGCTTTCAGTTCTAATTTTTTTGAGAGTGACCGGATTTTAAAGGAGTATCTCGAAACCTATCTGGCGCCGGCCTCGATGAATTATATGAGAAAAAAGCTGGAGGCGCTTGGAAGTGAGGCTGCCACGGTGATGGATTCCCTTTCGTTTGATGCGGACAAATATGGTCCCGAATTGATTAAGCGAACTCCCTATGGTGATCCGCTGGACTATATTCAATTCCATCCCTCGTACTGGATTATGATGGATTTTGCGGCAAAATCGGAGATGTTTTATGTAAAATATGATCCTGAACTTCGCAGGAAGTTTGCGAATGACCGGCACATGTTGGGTTTTGCCGCAGGCCAGCTATATGCCATGAGTGAGTTGGGAATCTACTGTCCGCTCTGTATGACTGATGGTGTTGCCTATGTGATAGACCGTCATGCGTCCGAAGAGGATCGAAAACGCCTGATCCCAAAACTATCGAGCCGCCTTGGCGAAAATCTGTTTACGGGAGCGATGTACCTCACCGAAAAGGCGGGAGGTTCGGATGTTGGAGCCAACCGTACAGTAGCGACACCGGTAAGGGATAATATCTATAAACTGAACGGCGAAAAGTGGTTTTGCAGCAACGTCAACGCCGATGTAATTCTGGCACTCGCCAGAACGGGGGCGATGGAGGAGGGTACCCGGGGACTATCCCTGTTCCTGATCGAAAAAGTTCTGGAAAACGGAGAGCGAAACCCGATGGAGATTGTGCGGCTGAAGGAGAAGATGGGCGTGCGCTCTATGGCAACAGCTGAAGTTCTTCTGAAGGACACCGTCGGAAAGAGGATAGGTGCCGAAGGAGAGGGGTTTAAAATTATGGCGGAGATGATCAACATGTCGCGTCTCTATAACTCAGTTGCAGCAGTTGCCGGATCGAGACGGGCCATTATTGAAGCCTGGCAGTACCTGAATCACAGAATTACGTTTAATAAACCCGCTGCTGAACATGCGCTTATCCGCGAAAAGTTCTATGAGTTGGGCACGCTACACGTTACGGGATTCCTGCTGGTTTGGCGCGCTATAAGAGCTATGGACGCCACAGAAAATGGTGATAAGCGTGAGAAAACACTATTGCGCATTTTAACACCTATGGCCAAATGGTGGACGGCCGAAAAATCAGTCTACATTGTAAGGGAGTGTATGGAACTAATGGGAGGAAACGGCTATATCGAAGATTTTGTAATGCCTAAACTATTCAGAGATGTCAATGTGCTGCCTATCTGGGAGGGCTCCGGAAATATTATAGTTCTCGACATACTGCGGGCCATTCAAAAAACAGATGCCCTTGAAGTATTGACTGATCAAATCCGGAAACATGCTGATTCTGAGATGAACGACAGAGTAGATCACGTTTTGACCCTGATTGCCTCATTTGACGCAGAATCTCTTGACGTAATTGAGCCGACGGCAAAAGAGTGTTTCGCAGAGCTGATCCGGTTGTACCAATTGTCACTATTAAAGGCAGAAAAGAAGAACAGTGATTTTAAATGGATTAAACCGGCCATTCAATACATGTCGCGTTCGTCCGGTCATCGACTGGAGATGAAAACCGCCCCAGCACTGCAGCAAATTGAACAATTGATAGGCTGGGATTTTTAAGCCATCCTTCTACGTTGTGAAATTTACAATTTACCGGGTTCTCGCTGAGTTTTGCTGAGTTTCGATACGCCTTTAAAAATGAGCGCTGAAAATCTGTATTTATCGTAAAAACATTCGATGAAAAGAGAAGCGGACAGCCCCGCAAAGATCCCTGCAAGAGTGTCTCTTACTCTGCGTAGTACAACTATTTTTCCACTTAGGAATCAATGATTCAATCGTGACGTAGTATCGAAGTTCCCCCTCTTTGCGGGTTGTTTCGGCAGCCGTAAAGGCTGGCAGAAAACGACCCGAAGAGAGGGGGAGAGCCCCGCAGGGATCCGTCAGCTGACGGAGGGGTGAGTCCGCGTGAGTCACCCAAACAACCCCGAAATCACCCCACCATCATGACTTACCGTCTGCCCCGTCACATATCCACTATGAGGCGACAGCAGCCAAACTGCCAGGGATGCAAGTTCTTCAGCTTTGCCCATTCTTCCGACAGGGATATTCGCTTCCATCTCCTCTTTTGCTTTATCGTAACTGATTCCCTTAATGCTGCTGTTGTTTTTGATGATTCGCTCAATGGCAGGTGTTTCGTGGGATCCGGGGGCAAGTATGTTAACGGTAACCCCGCTTTTGGCCACTTCAAGTGCCAGTGATTTGGCAAACCCAACTACTCCGGCGCGAAAAGCATTGCTAAGCGTGAGCGATGGCAGGGGTTGCTTTACAGACTGGCTTTCGATGTAGAGCATTCGTCCGTACCCCTTCTCCTTAAATAGTGGAGCAAGGCGAAGGGAGAGATCAATCTTCCAGCGCATCACCAGCTGCCAGGAGGAGTCCCAGTCCTTCATGTCGGTTTGAAGTGGAGTGCCGGTGGGCGGTCCGCCTGCATTAAACAGAACACCATGGAGATCACCGTTCTTTGCGGCTTTCTCAATTTTATCGAGTGTCTCGCTGTATATGAAGCTGCCTTCAATAATCTCAGTCTGTTTGGAGAAGTGACCAAACTTTTCACGAAGCTGATCGCCCCGCCGGGCCACCAAAACCACCCGGGCTCCCTCGGTTAAGAGTTGACGCGCAATGGCTTCACCGAAACCACTGCTGGCCCCGCATACAATGAAACGCTGATCGGTTAGTTTTAAATCCATAATTGATTCTTTTGTGATGAATTATTTAAGCAGAGTGAAGAGTTTATTGCCGTTGAGTAAATCTCATGGTGAAAACAGAGTATTACAAAAAGTTCACTAAAATTTAATGTTGTAACAACTCTACTATGAATTAGATAAATCCAAAATTGAAATACAAGATTTATCCCGGACAATTTGCATAATCAAATGTAATTAATTGACCCGACGGAAGCGATTGGTTAATAATTTCATTGTTTTCTCCGTACTGATAATGAAATTCAAAAGTTCGATCATCTTCGGCAATCGACTTGATGTTATTGGCAGAAAAGAATTCTACACCGGGAAAATTCGAGTCAGCAAAGAAGGGCAGATAGAGATTTAAAAATGGGCTGGCAGCACTGTCGTAGGTAAACTCACGGTCTGCTGTTTTTCGAAATCCGGAGGGTTCCTCGCTATCCGCCCTGAAACGTTCATTGCGCATGATGTTTCCATCAGAATTGAGGTGATAATTTGAGTATCCAACATAGAGTATGTCTCCTGTGCTGGCTTCACGGGTTAAATCGACCCGGATCAGGTTCTCTTTAGGGTAGCTAAAATCATGAAATAACAAAACTCCGCTTGTATGATAGTATCGTATAATCTGTTTTGGGTTTTCATCTTCCAGTTCAACCCTAAGATAAGGATAGAGAGCATAGGTGGTTCGTTGATCCACAACTGTTATTGAATTTTCGGAATAACTGAATTGATAAGAGCCGACAATTATCTCCTCATCATTGTCAGTAAACGTCTGGGAAATATTGTAAATCCGGCCACCCGAAAGAGTTTGGAATTTCAGGCTGTTAAACTCATCAAATTTGATCTCTTGCAATATGCAGGCAGCAGTTTGGTCTTCCTCAGAACTCAATATAGAGCATGACAAAAAGAAAAGTACCGGAATCAGCAACAGAAAGAAGATTTTTCCAATTGAAATAGAGGTGCTGGAAGACATGGTCATGTAAGCTTAAATTCACTGAGAAACCCGATAAAAGATCGCTTTTACCTGATATAAAGTAATTAAATAAGAGTAATAATTAACAAATAGTTTCAAATGATACGATTAATTTATGTTTAAATGATCGGATCACTAAACAAATAACGACATAAACAGCAGCCTTTAACAAATGCAAAAGAGATGAAAACATTCGACCATATTATTTTGGGAACAGGACAGGCAACGGGGACTCTGTTAGGGAAATTAATTTCCACAGGTGACTCCATCGCCGTTATCGAGGGGAATAAAGTAGGAGGCAGCTGTGTGAACTACGGCTGCACGCCCACAAAAACGATGGTAGCCGGCGCGCGAGCTATTCATCAGGCAAGGAGAGGTGATTTTTTCGGATTTTCTTCCGGTGATGTGAGCGTTGATTATGACCGTGTTCGCGAAAGAATGAACGAGATTCGGAATGGATCAAGTGAGGGCCTCGAAGGGTGGATGAACGGGGCCGATAATGTGACTCTGATTAATGAGTGGGGAGAGTTTACCGGGCCGAAAACCATTCAGGCCGGTGTTGAGAAGATTGAAGGAGAAAATATCTACATCAATACCGGAACCAGGCCGTCTGCTCCGCCGATAGATGGACTGGACAGCGTGCCGTGGATGGACAGTGCCCGGCTTCTGGACCTGAAAGAGCTGCCCAAGCACCTGGTCATCATCGGGGGCGGCTATATCGGCGTGGAGTTCAGCCAGGTGTACCGCAGGTTTGGTTCAGATGTGACGATTATTCAGCGTGGAGGTCAACTCATGCCGGGTGAAGATGAGGACGTGGCAGCAGCCATACAGGAGTTTCTGGAAGAGGAGGGTGTAAAAGTTCACTGTAATTCAGAAGCGCATAAGGTGAAAGGAGAAGCCGGGAGAATTGAAGTTACCCTGAAATCCGGTGACCAAATTAAGGGATCACATCTGCTGGTTGCAGCCGGCCGCCGGCCCAATAGCGACACCATCAATCCTAAAGCTGCAGGACTGAAGCTGGACAAGCGGGGATTTATTCAGGTGGACGACTACTGCAGGACCGGGGTAGATGGCCTGTTTGCCGTAGGTGATGTGAATGGTGAAGGCGCATTTACGCACACCTCCGTAAACGATGCAGAGATCGTGCTTGATTACCTGTACGGAGGAGACCGTGCGATTTCACAGCGGACAACCATCTACGCCCTGTTTACCGATCCGCCACTGGGCAGGGTGGGTTTAACTGAAAAAGAGGCGATAGAGAAGGGATACAATCTTTTAAAAGCCACGCGGCCGATGAGCAAAATCAGCCGTGCGAAAGAGATGGGGGAGACCAGGGGATTTGCCAAGCTGTTGGTGGATGCCGATACTGACCTTGTACTGGGGGCTTCCATCCTGGGGCCCGGCGGAGATGAGATCATCAATATGTTTGCCGCCATCATGCACAGCGAAATTCCCTGCCGCGAATACCGGAAAGTGGTTCTGGTGCACCCTACGGTTTCGGAACTGATGCCTTTTGTGCTGGACGGATTAAAACCGGTTTAATCATCCGGTAATGGTAACCCGGATGGGTATGGTACAACTCATAAACGGACCATTCATCTTTCAGTCACTGATTGAGAGTCTGTAAATCAACAGAGCAGCCCGTTTTGTAAGGTCTTTGTAAGTATCAAGGTTCATAGTCTCATTAGGGCCGTGTGCACCGCTACCCATTGCACCCAGGCCGTCGAGGCCATCCACGTAGTTGGCAATAAACGAAATATCGGCAGCACCACGCCTTCCGGGATCAAAGGGTTCCACTTTGCCCAGGCCCATATCTTCGCTCAAATCGCTTAAAAGCTCCAGGAGCTGCATATTGCCTTCGGTCGGTTCCATGGGCGGATAGCCCTCTTCCGAAATGGTTAGTTTGGCAGAAGTTTGTGGCAGGTTATCAGCCGCAATCTCTCTCATTCTTTGGAATGCACGCTCACCCTGTTCCTGTGTCAGAAACCGGATACCGCCGTGAGCGATGGTGGTCTGTGGCACAATATTGGTTTTTCCGCTTACTGTTCCGCGGATATTCTCTTCATCATAATCCACCTGTGTCCCTCCGATGATCACCCCCACATTGTATGTCAGGTACTCTTCCCTCAGTTCTTCATAAAAGCGATTCAAAATACGCGCAGTTTCATAAACGGAACCGGCTCCAGTTCTCTCACTGAAGATACCGGATGAGTGGGCCTGCCTTCCCGTTACTTCAAGTTTCCAGGAAAAGGATGCGCGCCGGGCAATAGTGGCATGATTGAAGCCTGTCGCAGTTTCAAATCCAAGTGCCACATCACTTCTTTTTGCAGCCTCAACCAGATCTTTTCGGCTTTTT
>SKRK01000023.1 GCA_007118525.1 Balneolaceae bacterium | reverse complement strand
TTGAAGGATAATTCGAAGAGATATAATTTAAAACTGATCTCGTACTATCCCAGTAGGCGCCCTCAAATGGATACTCAAGTTCGATGGCAGCATCATTTAAATCAGAGTCGGGATCAATTGCCTTGGTATCATCTTCTGTAACCGGGGGCAGACGCCGTTCTCTTCGCTGTGTCTCATTCAGCCATGCGGATACAAGTTCACGATTTTCTGACTCTTCCATTGCAGCCGCCATATATTGTCGTGCCGCCTCAAATAGAAGCAGTGGACGCTGGGCTTCACTGGCACTTTTCATGGCCATCTCCTGAAGCTCCATTGCTTTTTCTGCAGAACGGCTCACTGTGTCAGACTTCATGATATATGAATATCTGTATTTGGCATTTTGTTGCAGATCCGGAGAAACCGGCCTACTGTGCGAAATATTCATCCTGTCGGCAATTCTTTCAGAGTATACAGATTCGGGGAAATCGTGAATAAGCCTTTCGGACCAGTGATCTGCTTCTTCTCTATTTCCTTCCAGCAGTTCAAGCTCCGTTATACTGTAGAGAGCCCTTGAGGTCAATTCAGGACTGACGTCTTGCTGAATCACTTTTTCATAATACACTTTGGCACTGTCGGGCATATCCAGATTTAGGAAAAACAGGTTCGCCAACCGGTATCTTAAATTCTCTTTTTTATGGGTCATTTCACGTTTTTCCGATTCGGTAAATGGTATTTCGGAGAGATCTATACCGGGCAATTGTTCAACCTCATTGTTCTCTCCGTTTACTACCATTGATTCCTGAACAGCACCGTTTGATAACATTGGCTGATCGAATCTGCTGCCGCTCACGGCAGCCCTTCGCCGCCAGTTATCGGCGAGGGGCCGGTCGCCCCATATGGCTTGAAATTGCAAACTGGCATCGGTCAAAAGCTGCTGGCTTTTCACATTCAAAAAACCAAACTCAACACTTTCAGCTGCATCAATTACTTCATCCGGAGAAATATCCCTTACAATCACTCTTTCTGAACCTCTACTGACGCCGCGCGCCTGTTGCTCCTGCTCAGCTAATAACCTGTTTCGAATTACAGCTACGACAGAATCGAGTTCTGCCGGGCTCAGTGCAGACAGATGCATAAGGCTGTCAATTTTTCCAATTTCTCTTTTCAGGGTTGCATACTCGCCAAATGAGGCCGCCTGCTCGCCTGCATTGAATTTGGCCGGCAGCAGTTCAGCATCAATTCTCATCGATGCCGCCGAATCAAAGTAGGCAGCTGCCATGGTAAATGAGTTCAGGTTGTCGCGATAGATCTCTGCCAGTCCGAAATAGGCCTTAGCGCGCGTAATGGCCGGAAGATTATCAAACCGATTATGCAGCAGATTGGCATAGAGTTTTCGGGCTTCCTCACTTTCCCCTTTTTCCTGATAGGTACGCGCTATTTCATATCGCATTTCAAGACGGTAATCAAAAAACTTATCATCACGCTCAATGCTTCTGTATATGCGAATAGCCTGATCATAGTTGCCTGACCTTCTCGACATTTCAGCCTGCTTTCGAAGTGCGTTAAATTCCAGGCTGTAGTCGGTACCTGCATCTGCGGCCAGTTTGTAGGCGGCTAATGCCTGAATGCTGTTTTCCATCTCTTCAAGAACCTGCCCGTGCAGGAAATATGCCCTGGATCTCAACTCTCTGTCACTTAACTCACCGGCTGCTCTATGGAGTGCTATTGATGCATTATTCCAATTCTCAACAGCCACATAAAGCTGCGCTCTAACAGCATTAACCTCAGCCAGTATCTCTCTGTCCCAGTTTGGGATGTATTCAGAATCAACCTCAATTGTGCGAAGTCCCTGATCATATGCCGACATCTCAAGATATGTTCTGCCCTGCCATAGAATGGCTTTCTGAAGCTCTCTTCCGCTTGCAATGGCTTGCAGCTCCTGGAATTTTTCAAGCGCAGAGAAATACTCGGATCTGTGGAAGTAGGATTTACCTATGAGTAAAAGGGCAGGGTTTACATACTTTGAATTCTCATGATTTCTGAGAATGGAAGCCCCGCGTTCTATAGACTGCTCAAACTGCTCCTGACCACCTGCGGTTGGACGGGTGTGAATCCTGATAAAAGTTGCCGCATTTAAATCCGGGACCTGCCTCTGATTGAGTTTTACCCCCTCAGCGTAGTACTGCTTGGCATTATAGAAAGTGTTGTAATATGCCGTAAAGTCGTACCAACTTTGCTTTAGCGGTGAAGCACATCCCACCAGAAGAAATGATATTAAAACTATTTGCAGATATCTTTTCACAATAGTTGTAACGCTGGCTTGTGATATTACGTATTTACGGTTTCTCTATAATACTGACCTTAATCATATTTGTACGACCGCGCTTTGCAAGAGGCATTCCGGTTGCAATAATAACCCGGTCTCCATGATTCACAAGTCCATGATCAACCAGGTAATCTTCCATCATCTTCACGCTTTTATCGGTATCAAAGAGCTCTTGAAGGCGAACAGATTGAACTCCCCATACAAGGTTTAATTGCCGGCGCACAATCCGGCTTTCCGTAAATGCAATAATGGGTACATTTGGCCTGAATTTGGCAATCCGGCGCGCTGTATTTCCCGAGTGTGTAATTGTTGAAATAGCTTTTGCTTCGATATTTTCAGCGATGGTAACGCACGAGTATGCCAGCGATTCAATAATCTGTTTCTCTTTCCAGTCGGGCTTTCTGTAGAGCAGGCTGTAGTAAATAGAAGGCGCGTTTTCTTCTACCGATCTAATGATTTTCGACATGGTGCGGACGGCTTCAACGGGATATTTACCCGCTGCGGTCTCACCCGACAACATCACAGCGTCTGTTCCATCAATAACAGCGTTGGCAACATCAGAGCTCTCTGCGCGTGTTGCGCGCGGATTGGTAATCATCGAGTCGAGCATCTGGGTAGCGGTAATAACCGGCTTACCCGCAATCCGGCAGCGATCGATAATTTTTTTCTGCACCAGCGGTACTCTTTCGCTTGGGATCTCAATGCCCAGATCACCGCGGGCTACCATTATTCCGTCACACTCTTCAATAATCTCATCAATTACATCAACAGCCTCAGGCTTCTCAATTTTAGCTATTACGGCCGCGTTGCTTCCCGCAGCACGCACTCTCGAAACTACATCCTGAACATCGCGTGCAGAACGAACAAAAGACATGGCCACAAAATCGACGCCTATTTTTAACCCAAATTCCAGATCCTCAATATCTTTTTCGGTAAGCGACGACATGGTGATATCAACATCTGGTAAATTCACACCTTTACGAGACTTCAGCAATCCGCCAACCACTACTGAGGCTACCAATTTCTTGCCATCTTTTTTTACTATTCGAAGTTCAAGAAGCCCGTCATCTATCAAAATCTGGTTGCCAACCTTGGCATCTTCAGCAAGGTTCGGATAATCGATAGGCACCAGGCTGCTGTCGCCTTCAACATCATCCGAGGTAAGCGTTAAAAGTGTGCCTTCCGTAACTATTTGTGCGCCTTCTTTCATTTGGCCCACCCTTATCTTCGGGCCCTGTAAATCCATAAGCACAGGTATCGAATATTGATGCTTTTTTGCAACTGCCCTTACATATCCGATTGTTTTTTCATGATCTTCGTGCGATCCATGAGAAAAGTTTATTCGTACAACATTCATTCCGGCACGATAGAGGTTCTCAATACCCTCCATTGTATTACTGCTGGGGCCTAATGTGCATACAATTTTTGTTCTTCGAGCACCGCTTTGCATAAAATCTTTATTAGTTGTATTTCAGAATTATTTTGAATAGATAGCAATATGCACTAAAACTAAACAATTATCCGTTGATTTGGATGTTATATTTATAACGTTATGTGAAATGATATTACTCAAAATTTGTTTTAGTGTGTAAAGATAAGCTTATGACATCGTATGTGAAAAATTTACTATTACTGACATTTCTAGGTTATTGTATTGTATTAACCGGATGTGCCAGATCTGCTAATCCTGATGTAGAGAGAGGATCACTCTTCCAATTCAGAGATGGCTATCCGGAATTACGAACCTCTTCCATAGGCTTTTTAAGTCCAGATGACAACCCGCAAATCAATGTTACCTCCGACATTGTATTGGGAAGTCTGATCTACACCACTGAAGACGATATACGCATGGCTCGTGTCTCTCTTGAGATAAGAATACTTGAAAAGGATGGCGATTTCAGCAAAACGGTTCAAAAGAGTTTCGATATAGAACAGGAGTTTGAAGGCAGTTATATAAGCCAGGAGGTTTTCACACATGAAGAGGTCATCGACGTAAAACCCGGAAATTTTGAAGTGATTGTTACCGCGCTCGACCAAACCTCGGGCAGAGCATCCAGCAGAACCTCTGAGGCAAATATTCCCGATCCTGAACACCCGGAAATCAATATTACAACCGTTAGGCTATTGGGCAAGATCGCGGGCGCTCCCAGCGATCGTTTTTTCCCGATTACGACCTATACTGTACCATCTCGTCTCGACAGCCTGAAGTTTGAGTTTCAGGTAACAAATAATGACGTAGAAGACCCTCTTACCATAGAGACACGACTACTCAAATACCCGGCAGACACCAGCCATGCGCGACCCATGAATTTCAACAACTATAGTCCATCTTCTCTGCCCTATATTGGCGTGGATATGAGACGTCCTGATGTCGTGGATTCCGGTATTCGGCGGCTTGACGAGCCCGGCAGTGTTCTGATCGAGTTTAAATACGAACTCTTTGAGAGAGGCACCTATCGGTTCGAAGTAGAAACAACAGATGGGGATGGTGAAACCCTCTACCGGGCAAGGGATTTTTCGGTTATGAGTGAAAACTACCCAAACATACAGTCACCCCGTGAACTCGCAGAGCCCCTTATCTATCTGATGGACCGACGAGATCACGAACGGCTAATGGAAATTGAAGACGAAAGAGAACTCAAGGAAGCTATCGATCGTTTTTGGCTCTCCAATGTTGGAAACATGAATAAAGCCCGGTCTGTAATCAATCTCTACTATGAAAGGGTTGAACAGGCAAATAAGCAGTTTACCAACTTTAAAGAGGGCTGGAAAACCGACCTGGGAATGATCTATATCCTTTTTGGCCCTCCATGGTATGTAGACCGCTACCTAAATACAATGCAGTGGGCCTATTCCTACGACCGGTCTGATCCCCGCTACAACTTTACTTTTGAGAGACCCAGCATTAGAAATGAATTCTTCCCATTCGACAACTACCTAATGCAGCGTAACCAGCAGTACTTCAACGTTCAGTACAGACAAATGCAGCTTTGGCTGAGTGGTGCAATACTCACTACCAGGCTTTGAACCATTTGATTTGTATCCAGCCTTTAAAAATTTAACCCTACATCCATACACCCGGTTATTAAATACCTGCCGGATTGCAGTAAGCGGGGATTTCACTATCTTTAAGCAGAATATGAACACTCTGAAAACGAATTCAGGCATATATATTTTTTCATCTGAATTTTAGGGATTTTGTTAATATGTGTTAGCTTATTTACACTAAATTTGGAACACTAATTAATGCACATGACTCAGGTAAAAAAAGTACTCATTGTTGAAGATGATTTAATTCTGAATCTTCTCTATGAGAGTTATATGGAGAAACTTGGCTTTGAAACAGAGGGAGAGCTTGTTTATGGAAAAACTGCTATCGAGACAGCCAAATTAGTAGATCCCGACTTGATACTTATGGATATCTCTCTTGAAGGAGATATGGACGGCATTGAAGCGATGCTCGAAATTCGAAAATTCTCTTCAGTACCTGTTGTCTACATAACTGGCAACTCTGACCGGGCTCACCAAGAACGTGCAAAAGCTACCGACTATACAGACTACCTCATCAAACCCATCGAATTTAATGAGTTAAAAGCGTGCCTTATAAAAGCAAATATTATTGAAAAAGAGTAAACTGTTATTATTGCAACAACCATTAATCATTTTTGCCTTCAGTATCTCTTCTCAACTCACCGATCTTAAATACTTCACTTTTTATTATGGATAACAACATGTTTAAAAAAGTCTCACTCTTTTTTGTTCTGTCACTATTCACTCTTTCGTGTGCAACAGTCGAGCCCGTTCAAAATAGTGATCGATCGAATAAACTGACGGTAGATGAAATAGAGCGCCCAATACCCTACCCGATTGATGTACCCGAAGCATACAGAAACGCTGTAGAAAAGGGCACCCGAACAGCAGAGGGAAGCCCGGGTGAAAACTACTGGCAGAATACAGGCTCCTATAATTTAAGTGCCGAAATTGACCCGGAATCTCACATGCTTTACGGAGCCTCAACGATTACGTATTCCAATAACTCTCCAGACGACCTGGATGTTATTGTTGTGGAGATTGCTCAAAACCTGCATAAGGAGGGCACCCCAAAAATAGAGATTACTGAAATAACCGGGGGTAAGGATATCTCTCTGATCAAGGTGAATGGCGAAGAGCTCGAACCGATCACCATGATGCAGCGCTGGACACAAAACCGATCAGGTTACATCATAAACGGTACCTCCATTTATATTTTCCCTGAAAACCCACTTGAAGCCGGCGGCACCATGGATTTCGAATTTGAATGGTCATTCGAGATTCCCCAACAAGGGGCATCAGGCCGTATGGGAAGAAGCAGAGATAACCTCTATTTTATTGGGTATTGGTACCCTCATATTGCAGTTTATGACGATGTATATGGGTGGATGGATGACTCGTTTTTAGGCAATGCCGAATTCTATCACAAATTTTCCGACTACACTTTAACCGTCACCATGCCTCGCGAATGGCTTGTGATGGGAACAGGGGAGTTTCTGAATCCGGATGAGACACTATCAGAACGAACATTAACCCGGTATCAGGAAGCAGGTGATAGTGATGAGATTGTAGTAATTGCCGATTTTAATGAGTTGAGTGATGCGACCAGAACGTCTGACAGCGGAAAACTCACCTGGGAATTTCAATCCGAAAATATCAGGGACGTGGCCTTTAGCGCCACTCTTCAATCACGTTGGGAGGGGTCCCGAACTCCGGTAGGAGATCTTACAGGAGATGGAGAAATCGACTATAC
>SKRK01000160.1 GCA_007118525.1 Balneolaceae bacterium | reverse complement strand
TTGCTAATGTATTGAATCACCAGATTTGACAGGTCGCTGCGAATTCTTGCTTTTCTTTTTTCAGATCTGTTGAGCAACCACCTGCTGCCGATAGCCCCCACAAAGACGAGCAAGCTGAAGAGTGCCAGAAAAATAACGGCAATCAGCACAATCTGTTCAGCATGTGTATTTAAATAGTCTATCAAATGGGATATTATTGATTTAATACTCTTTTCAGACGAAGTAAAAATTCATCCATTTTGAAAGGCTTGGGAACGTACTCCATGGCGCCCAAATTAAACCCGCGTGAAACATCCTCCACACTCTTCTTATTGGAGAGCATGATTACCCTGATATTGCCCGATTCAAACCCGGGATCATCGTGCAGTTCCTGTAAAATTTCAAAACCTGACTTCCCGGGCAACATCACATCCAAAACCACCAGGTCGGGATTGAACTCCTTAATCATTTTCAACCCTTCCACCCCATCTTTTGCATGACGGGTTTCGTGCCCCAATGATTTGAGCCTGTAGAGAATTAAACGCGCAGTCATCTCCTCATCTTCCACAACCAGAATCCTTGCTTGATTCATTTCTAACACAATACTTTTTTATGAGAACTGATATCACTTAGCTGCCAAAATAACATATTCTATGAATGTTACCCATCACAATTCTTGATTAAAAACTCGTTTAAAAAATGATAAATAAGGTTACTTCTTGCAACATACTGTTAATTATAGAGTGAACTTTGTATCATCACTCATCTTTTCACTAAGCAAGCTATGGAACAAAAAAATCTGATAATCGCATTTGGTGGTCCTTCACCCGAACATGAAGTTTCGGTGCTCACCGCAATTCAGGCAGCATCTGCCCTAAAAGAATCAACTTATAACATTCTGCCTCTCTATATATCAAAATCGGGAGTTTGGTTTACCGGGAAGACACTTCTTAACCTGGAGCAATATCAGAATTTAAAAAAACTGGAGCAGAGTGCCGTAAGGTGTTCCTTCGCTCAAAATGCAATGGGGCAGTGTGTACTGCGCGAAAACGTTTCAGGGTTCTTTTCAAAACCATCCGAAACTGTAATCCATGCTGTGTTGGCTGCCTTTCACGGCTCAGCCGGTGAAAATGGCTCCTTCCAGGGGTTATGTGAGACCTTCAACATCCCCTATACCGGAAGCGGTGTTATGGGGTCTGCTGTCGGGATGGACAAAGTGGCGGCAAAGGCTCTCTGCAGAGCCCATGGCATCAGCGTAGTCGAAGGGATCGACTTTTTCGAGTCAGACTGGATTGATCATGAGGAGGGAATTCATGGTAAGATTGAGACAATTGGGTATCCCGCTGTCGTAAAACCAGTGCATTTGGGGAGCAGTATTGGGGTTGAGGTTGTTAAAAACCGGGACGAAGCCATTCGGGCTGTTGAAACCGCATTCCGGTACGACTCTCACGTACTTGTCGAAAAAGCTATCTCTCCGCTTATCGAAATTAACTGTTCTGTTTTAGGTACTCCACAAAAAAACCGCACCAGCGTTTGTGAACGCCCTGTTGGAGCCGAAGAGCTGCTCTCATTCCGCGACAAATATTTACGCGAGCAGGGAAACAAGGGGATGGCTTCGGCCGACCGTGTTATTCCGGCTGATATTGATAACGAACTTGCTTCAGCGATACGTGAAACCTCCGGAAAAATATTTAGCCTTTTCAATTGCAGCGGGGTTGCAAGACTCGACTTCTTGGTCGATTCAAATACACAACAATTTTACTTTAACGAAATTAACACCATACCCGGTTCTTTTTCGTTCTATTTGTGGAAAGAGAACGGACTATCATTTTCCGCACTCCTACAGGAACTTCTCGACATCGCTGAAGAACAACACCGACAGAAAAACGGGCGTATTCTCAGCTATGAAACAAACTTACTAAGTCAAAAAGCTGTTAAAGGCATGAAAGGCTTAAAAGGATCTAAATAACTTATGTCAAAAAAAATCAGAATACTTCTTTTGCTCATGCCTCTACTCCTGCTGCTTAAAGCATGTGGCACTACCGACACCGTAACCGTTGTTGCCGACGCCCCCCGATCCGGAGTCACTGAACGGGACACCCTTGATGACGATGATGAACACTTTCAGCATTTACGAATTGGGATTATCGATCCGGTAACCAATTTTGACCCCCTCTTTGCAGATAATTTAAGCACCATGCGGGTAATTTCGCTTATTTATGATGGCTTATTCACTCTCAACCGTGAGGGGGAGCCTGATGCTTCCCTTGTAAGTGAGGTTGAGATTTCCGAGAATGGACGCGAATATCTGTTTAAGCTCAAACCGGATCTCTATTATCATGACAGCAGGGCTTTTATGGCAGGTGTTGGGCGCAGATTACATGCCAACGACATTAAATGGGCATTTGAGCGAACAGCGCACTCAAATGTACCCCAATATGCTTCAGCTCTTTTAATGAATGTAGAAGGTTATCGCAACTATTTCCTGGAACAGAGAGAGGTATTCGATCGATCAAAACGTGTTCTGGAAGGCGTGAGCGGTATTGAAGTTATAGATCGGGAAACGATTCGTTTCCGGTTAAACCGGGAAGACCCTGATTTTCTGAAAAAATTGAGTTCACCATACTTATCTGTTTATCCACGTGAAGGGGTTGAAAGAGGTGAATTGGGGCTGAAATCAACGCCCGTGGGTACGGGCCACTATCAGTTCAGATCTGCTGAAGAGGGTACTATAATACTTTCGCTTAACGGCTCAGAAAATGCAAACAACAGAAGTGCCAGACCGGAGGTTAACCGGATTGACTTCATCCATGCATCTAACGAAGGTGAGCTTTTTCAGAAATTTAACCGGCATGAAATCGATTGGATACCTGAACTAGGTCCTCAAATATCCAATCAGGTAATTTCTTCGGATGAATCCTTAGTTTCCGCTTATCACAATCAATTCACCCTTGTTAAACAGGAAGCACAACGTCTTACCTCAATCTTTTTAAACAAAAACTCAACGGCTCAGACAGAGTGGCTGGCAAAAAGGCTGCCTGAGGCGGGTATTGATGAGATAGATATTCACGGCTCAATTTCGGTTGATCCGGATGGCCTGCCGGCTCTTGAAACCGAAGAAACAGATTTACAGCCCGATTCTGAATACTTTATTAGTTTTACGGATAATCTGACCGCAAGATATGCCTTATCAATCATGAACAGTCAGCTTTTAGAACCGGATGCATCCCTGGCGTTTTTCGATATACGGATTTCAACACCGGAAACTTCCTTTTTCACATCAGTGAGTGACTCATTTCACCACTCCTATCAAAGTAAACCGGATATTCCATGGCTTACTATTTTTACCCCAATATTTGGGCTGAATCATACCTATATTCGTGGTATTGAACCAACGATGGTACCCTGGAAAATTCATATAGAACCGATCAGGGTACAGGACTCTGAACGTCGCGAATCATGAAATTTTGCATCATTGCAAATCCTGAAAAGTATTCCGTTGAAGAACCTCTCAAACAGGTTATCGATTGGTGTGCCAAAAATGATGTAGGCGTATCTGTCTCGTTAAAACTGCATTCTCAGTTTACCAATGCCTTTAAAAATGTTTCTGCCTCAGTTCATGAAGAGGAGATAGAAATTATTGAAGGTTCAGAAGCTATTATCGCTATTGGGGGGGATGGGACCTTGCTTCACACTGCTCATTTAATCAAGTCGAACAGTAGTGTACCTGTACTTGGCATCAACACAGGCAAGCTTGGTTTTATGGCAAACATACAGCCCGATTTTATTGCAGAGGCTCTAAATCAGGTTATTAACAAAATGTATCTCCTTGATAAACGCACTCTGTTAAAGGCTGAAATGCCTTCAGGGAATTGTTACTACGCCCTGAACGAATTTCTGTTTACAAAAAGAGATACATCTTCCATGATCACGCTTGAGGCTGAATATGACGGAGTGTTTATTAACAGCTACTGGGCAGATGGGCTGCTGATCTCAACACCAACCGGTTCAACAGCCTACAACCTCTCGGCCGGTGGTCCAATTGTGCTGCCCAACACGCCGGTTATGGTACTCACACCCATCAATCCGCATACGCTTACCACAAGACCTCTTGTACTGCCTTCCAATCGTTCTTTGCGGATAGTGAGCGAAAACTCAACCGGTAACACTCTGTTTTCTTATGATGGCGTGATTTTGCCGGAAGAGACCCAACTCGATGTTACCATATCGGAAAGTAACTACTCAGTGCAGCTTATTCAGCTTCCGGGACAGAACTATTTTGAAACCCTGCGAAATAAATTGATGTGGGGAATGGATAAGCGAAAGGTTTAAGCCGGGAAGTTTAATTCTTCAATAACTCTCTTTTTTCCCATATCTTAGAAGTATATAAAAAATTAATCTGTCCGTAATCAAGACCGGGTATTTAGCCTGAAGGACACAACTAACCTTAACGAATAATAGAGAATAGATATGAAAGTAACCGTAGTAGGAGCCGGAGGAAATGTAGGTGCAACTGTAGCCTACACTATAGCAGAACGTGATTTTGCAAAGGAAGTGATTATGGTTGACCTTGAACGAAAAGAAGGAGACAAAACATTTTACCCTTCAAAAGGGAGAGGCTTAGACCAGTGGCAAACAGCCCCGATTATGAATTTCGACACACGGTTGGTCGGTACTGTCGACTATGAGCGTACCAAAGGATCTGATGTTTGTGTAATCACTGCCGGTGTGCCGCGTAAACCGGGCATGAGCCGCGACGACCTGCTCGGGATTAATGGCAATATCGTAAAGAGTGTATCCGAAGAGCTTGTCAAACACTCTCCGGATACGATTATCATTGTGGTTTCGAATCCGCTTGATGTGATGACATATGCAGCACATGCTGCAAGCGGTCTGGATTCCAAAAAAGTGATGGGTATGGCCGGTATCCTTGATACCGCGCGCTATCGGGCTTTTCTGGCCGAAGAGCTGGATATATCCCCGAAAGATATCCAGGCACTGCTGATGGGCGGGCATGGCGATACCATGGTGCCGCTTCCAAGATATACTACCGTTGCGGGTATACCCGTTACTCAATTGATCTCTGAAGAGAGATTAAACGCAATTATCGATCGCACCAAATCGGGCGGTGGTGAAATTGTAGGCCTGATGGGTACCTCTGCCTGGTATGCGCCGGGTGCAGCAGCCGCACAGATGGTTGAAGCCATAATGCTTGATCAGAACCGAATTTTTCCGTGCTGCGCGTTTCTGAATGGCGAATACGGCATCAATGACCTGTTTATCGGCGTACCTGTTAAACTCGGGCACGGTGGAATTAAAGAAATTATTGAAGTTGAACTTGACGAATCAGAAACCGAACTTCTAAGATCATCAGAAAAAGCCGTCCGCTCAACAGTGGACGACTTCAAAAAGCTGATGGATAAATAAACAAACCGCAAATAAACGAAGACTGGCTCTTCACTACTTGCACTTTAACCCCAATTCGAGCAATCGGATTGGGGTTTTTTTATGTTTAAAAATCAATCGTTAGAAAATTGTAACAATTGCCCGGGCCGCTCGTCACATTTGCAGAACCAGAATAAATCTACGCACTGGTTATCTAAACGTGACTAACAATTGAATTCAAAATCAAATCGATAGAATTCGATTCAAATCGACTAAAGCACTATAGCAATGATAGGTTACACAGAAGTGATTCAGGTAATGGGAGCCATGATCATATTTTCCATGATCATGTTGAATGCCAATCAAATGATACACCGGAACACAATTCTTCAGATTGACGGTGAGCTGGAGCAGGAAGTAATTTCATTGGGCCAGGAGATTATAGAAGAGGCCAGATCAAAAAGTTTTGACCAGGTAACGGTGAACACGACGGCCCCTCCAACCCTAATTCCGGAAGGGTTTACACCTGCCGGACAACTCGGCGCCGACGCAGGTGAAAACACCCGATACGACTTTAATGATTTTGATGATTACGACGGCTGGGAACAGGTTGTAACTACTGCGCATGGAGAGTTCAGCATCAATGTTGATGTTTTCTATGTGGATGAAGTAAACTTTGAGAGAATCAATACGCAATCTACGTTCAAGAAAATTGAAGTAACTGTTATAAGTGAATTTTTACGAAGCGGTGATGAACCAAGAACCTACCAATTAGAGTTCATCCGCAACTATTACGCAGACTAATCCTGACATCTAAGAAAGAGATCCAATTATGAATTTAGGACTGATTACAAGCTACATTATCGCCGGTTTCATTTTTATCGGTATTTCCATGGTGAATATCAGCCTGCAGAGCAGCAGTTCCGAACTTGCCATCACTCAAATCACCAGAAGCCATGTTTCCAACATTACGGAGATTCTGAACGATGATATTTCAAATATGGGATACGATGTAGATCAAACCACAATGGAAACCAAAGGTGCTATTCTTGATTGTAAACTCCCCCATAGAATCAGTTTTTACAGTAATATTTATGGCAACCCCGACAGCACTGCCAGAAAAATTGAATGGCGGTTTTTAAAAGATGAAGTACTGCCGGATGCCAAAAATGAACAACACCGTGCGCTGGTCCGAACCGTATACGACTCTGACAGTGGAGCTGTACTGGATAAAACTGAAATAAAGGTCGGTATTACAAAGTTTCAGATTCGCTATTTCGATACCGTTGGCAAACCGGTTGATGAGAGTCTCCCCTCCGGTGGTGGCTGTTCCGATATTACAGACGTGAAGCAGATTCATATCGAACTAGAAGTCCAAAGCCCGGAAAAAGTTTACAACCGCGCTGTGGGAGAGGGAAGGTATATCCGGTCTGTTTGGGATAAACGATTTACCCCCATTAATTTAAATCTATAATTTTAAAAAGGAGTGCCATGGGCAGAGCAATGTTAATTATTTGTGCCGGGGTATTAATTGCAATGGGTTTCGTTTCAATGAGTACCACAAGCACCTCTAAAATGCTGATGCAACAAAATATTGAGTATGCCGAATATACAATGGCGAAAAATGCTGCGCATACAGCTATTCAAATTGCCATGCAGAAGATCAACAAGGATGATGATTGGCCAAACCGGCATGGTGAAAATTCACCATGGATCACAACCATTCAGGGGCTGGAAGTAAGACTCCATGCAGAGTTTGAAGAAAATGACTACTGGGAGAC
>SKRK01000009.1 GCA_007118525.1 Balneolaceae bacterium | reverse complement strand
CAAAGCCGGTGATGCTTTGGCTGAAAATATCTGACTCCTCAAACAGAAGATCCAACTCTTTTCTCTCTTCAGCATGTGGAACCATGGGTTCGGTCTGAGGCTCGGTAGTCTTACAGGCAGTAATCGTAAAAAGAACAGATAGAGTAACAACAATAGTAAGGGATGGTCTCATTTTTTCAGTTGTAAATTATTCAAAAGACATTATAAATACAGTTACTCTTCAAAGGATAGTCAAAAATATTCTACTTCGTTATAGCCTGTGTTAAGTACTGGTTGGATTTTACCAAATCGTTACCTATTCTGAAGCACACTGAGGTGGATTAATCCGGGATTTGAAGGTTGTGATTAAAATTTCACCCCATTCTGTACTTCACAGAGTGTTTCTATTATTTGATAGATGTAGTTTTCATATCTCCCGTTATCATGCCAGAAAAAGAAGAAAACTTTACGATTCAGCAACTTCGCCTGGGTGATGAAAAGACTTATGAAGAGCTCTACCACATCTATCACAAGCGGCTCTACAGTTATGCCTTCAAATATTTAAAAAGCCGTGAACTCGCTGAAGATACTGTACACGATACCTTTTTGAAACTGTGGGAGCACCGTCAAAAGATATCAACAAATATCAAGGGTTTTCTATTTACCACTGCCAGAAATCACATTTTGAACCTGATCCGGAATAATAAACGGCAAGTGATAAAACATATCCAGATTGAACAACAGCGAGCAAAATCTTCCAATAAAACCGAAGATCTGATACTCTATTCCGAGTACCAAAAAATATTGTCAGCCGGGTTGGAACAACTGCCCCAGGGCAAAAGGGACATCTTTAAACTTAAAACCGTACAGGGTCTAACGAATAGTGAAATTGCCGATCAGTTAAACATCACCATTCACACAGTAAAATCCCAATATTACGATGCCTCAAAATTCATCAAGAGCTATCTTCAAGAGCATGCAGGAATTAAGATGAAGGGATAACAAATTACGGGTCAATTTTAATCAAACCACCTCTTTTTGATTCATGCCTTATTCTGTTTTCAGTTTCATCCGGCTATATTAAATTCAATCCCTGTCCATTCTAAACGCACTTCTGGAAATTAACTGAGATATCTCGCCATACTTTTTCCCTTTCCGGGTGTCTCTTCTATAAGCTCAACGTAATAAACCTATTTAATTGAACAAACAGCAACTGAACAAATACTTCAGAAACCAATGTTCTCCTGAAGAGATAGATCAGGTACTCGAATGGTTTCAAACTGAGGAGGGCATGGCCCATTTTGAAGCCAGCCTTCACAGGGATATGCATCGATATGCCGATGATGAGCTTCTCATGCTCTATCCAGACATCCCCACTGACTCACTTCTGCTCAGGATTCATCAATCTAAAAAAAATCCACATCGTTTTAATCATCGTAGTTCCTGGAAAATCAGGGCTTTCGTTGCGGTTATTATCGGATGCATCCTTGCGGCACACTCCGTTCTGTATATTCAGTTTGCAAATTATGCCGCAAACCATCCACCCGAAATCACTTACCGTACCATTTCCACAGAGGCCGACCAAAACCGCCTGGTCACATTGGAAGATGGAACTCATGTGAGGCTGAATTCCAACTCGTCCATTCAGCTACCCGTTCCCTTCGCCCCCGACAGGCGGGATGTATCACTATCCGGTGAAGCCTGGTTCGATGTAGCTGCGGATTCCGAACGTCCTTTTTACCTGACCGCTGAACAGGCTCAGATCCAGGTACTTGGAACCCGGTTTAATGTCAAAATTGACTCCCTATCTCAAAATGTTCAGATAGCCGTTGCCGAAGGAAGAGTAGCGCTCAACCAACAGGCTGATGAAGAAGGCCGGTCAGCGATTCTGACCCAAAAAACTTTTGCCATATTCGATCTAGCCACTCATGAGATGCTCATAGAACAGACTCCGGTTGAGAATTACCTGAGCTGGTTCAGAGGCAGGCTCTATTTTTATAATGACCCGCTATGGGTTGTAAGCCGCTATCTCGAAAGAATTTATGACGTTTCATTTGTCTTCGATACTCAACAGATCAGAGACCTGCCATTAAGTGTTGACCTTGCAAAAGGAGATCTGACCACTGTTCTCGATATAATCGGGCAAACACTTGGACTCGATTACTCCTTTGAACAGGATACCATTTTATGGATAACCCAACAGCCAACAATAACTACAAAACAATAATCATGATGAACAAAGCTACCAACAGAACAGCCCGGACGCTCCGTTTGGGTCTTGTTGCCGTCGTTTCCGGCTTGATGGTTTCGCTTTCAGCCAATGTGCTCAAAGCCGGATCACTCGGAGTGGACAATGGCAGCTATCACTTGCAGGAGCAGCACGCACAACTTTCGGAACTGTATGTTTCGCAGCGGGATTCAAAAACCCCAAAAGTTTCGCTTCATGTAGAAAATATGCTGTTAATCGATGTTTTACATAAGCTTGCAAATGAGCTGAATGTAGATATTTCCATTAACACCAGCCAGATCGACGATAAAACAGTAAGTTACCAGGTAAAGGACAAATATCTTTTTGATGTACTGGATGATTTACTCAATAACACAAATCTGAAAGTAACTCTGAGCGACAACCAGCGGGCTCTTATCGTTTATGAAAAGGAAGAGGCTGTTGAAGTGATAGATGCCTTTCAGGGTTCGGTGCGGGGTACCGTTACAGATTCTGAAACTGGCGAGGAACTGATTGGAGTAAACATAATTATTCCCTCCTTAAACATCGGTGTTGCTACAGATGTCAACGGCACATTTGTATTAGATAACGTACCTGCCGGAGAGTACCGCATCGAAGCAAGATTTGTTGGTTTCACAACTGTTCGTCGAACAATCACTGTTACTGAGGGTCAGGAATCTGTATTAAACATTCAGATGTCCATTTCAATGAGTGAGCTTGATGAACTGGTTGTCACTGCTTTTGGTGTTGAAAGAGCACGGCGTTCAATCGGATACTCGATTCAGGATGTCAGCTCTGAAGATATCAGCCGGGCAGGAAGCAACAATCTGCTGAATGCACTTCAAGGGCAGGTATCAGGAGTTCAGATTAACCGCGGCGGCGGCGGCGCTGGGCAGGGATCACAAATTTTTATACGTGGTTTTACCTCTCTGGATCCATCAGCAGATAACCAGCCGCTTTTTGTTGTGGATGGTGTACCTATCGACAACTCGACAATAGAATCTGCCGGCCGTGCGCGCGGCATGTCGAACAGGGCAATTGACATTAATCCTAATGATATTGAGTCTGTTTCTGTGTTAAAAAGCGCTCCTGCTACCGCACTTTACGGTGTTAGAGCTGCAAACGGCGCTGTAATTATCACTACAAAACAGGGACGTCCCGGCGACCTTCAGATTAACTTCAGCCACAGCGTGAGCCGTGAAGATGTAATCAATCGTCCCGACTATCAGGATGTTTATGGCCCGGGATTCGGTTTTCAATCTGCTCCGGATGGCTTCTGGCCTTCCTGGGGTGCTCCTTTCAGTGAAACGCCGGATCTGACCTACTATAATAACTGGGAAAATTCGATGCGAACCGGTGTTGGGCTTGATAACTCAATCAGTGTTTCCGGCGGAACTGATACGGTTACATTCTTTACTTCCGTATCAAATTCACAAAATCGTGGAATTATCCCAAACAACGACTGGGAACGCACATCTATTCGACTCTCCGGAGAGCTTTTTCAGGGACCCTTAACTATAGCTGCAAGCGCAAGCTATGTAAACTCCGGCGGAAGCAGGGTTCCTTTTGTTAACTTTATGGAACGTCTCTCCTATTGGAATACCAGTGCAGATGTAACCGACTGGAGATTTGAAGATGGCAGGCATAAAAGTGACAGCCGTGATGGTTTGGGAACAGGCCGTAATCCTGTTTATGACGCGAACATGAACACATATGTTGACGATGTAAACCGCTTGATTGGGAATATGCGCGCATCCTATCAGCTTGCCGATGGTTTAAGCCTGGATTACCTGGTAGGAATTGACACCTACTCCGATGAGCGAACAGAGATAGAGCCGGGTCCGCTCGGACTCGAGAATGAGTTTGTATGGAGCGGTGTTGGCGGATTCAGAGAAGAGACACGAATCAACAGCCGTGATCTTACCTCTAATATCGCTTTGAATTTCCAAACAGATCTAACCGAAGACTTCGGGCTTTCACTTCGTGTGGGTAACGACATTTTTGACCGTTCCACAGATTTAGTAAGAGCACGCGGTACCGGATTTGTGGTTCCCGAGTTTAATCACTTCAGTAATGCTACAACAGTAAGCATTGCACAGAGATTGAATCAGCGCCGGCTCATCGGTGTTTATGGCGATTTGAATGTAGACTGGAGAGATATCGTATATCTGAATGTAACCGGCAGAAACGATTGGACATCAACACTTCCTGTTGACAACCGATCCTTCTTTTATCCCTCTGTCAGTTTAGGTTTTGTATTCAGCGATCTGTTTGATACACCCGATTGGTTAACCTATGGTAAACTGCGGCTATCTTATGCAGAAGTTGGCAAAGATGCGCCTCCATACTCAACACAGAGTGTATTCGTATCTCCTTCAATTTTCCCGCTGGGCGGGCAAACCGGTTTCACCAGGGGTGCCACAATTGCATCCACCGACCTGAAACCTGAACGAACCGTATCCAATGAGTTCGGACTGGATGTTCGATTCTTTGAAAACCGCCTGGGACTGGATATTACCTACTATAAGGCAAACAGTAAGGATATGATTATTCCTGTTCCTGTTTCAAACGCTACGGGTGCTGCACGATTCATCACCAATGCCGGTGAAATCGAAAACCAGGGTTTTGAAATTACGCTGAGAGCTAATCCGGTTCAAACCCGTGATTTTCAGTGGAACCTTACCTCCAACTTTACAACCAACAGAAATGAGGTTATAAGTATCCGTGATGGTGTTGACGCCATTTTCCTCGGTGATATTTCGGCATATATCAACAGGCCGTTCATGCAGCTTGTTCCCGGTGAATCGTACGGAGCAATCTGGGGAACCAGTTACGCCCGTTACGGAGCAGATCCTGATTCAAGAAAACTTGACAAAGATCTACCTGTGCTTATCGGGGCAAACGGTTTTCCCGTGATTGAAACAGAAGCAAAAATTGTAGGGGACGCTACACCGGATTGGACGTGGAATCTCCTGAACCAGTTCAACTATCGTGATTGGGACTTCTCGTTCAATATCGATGTTGTTTACGGAGTTGACAAATACAACAAGCTGGATCAGTGGGATTCTGCATTCGGTCACACAGAAAAAACACTTAACAGGGAAGACCGGATCGTGTTTGATGGTGTGCTGGCTGATGGATCACCCAATACCCAGGAAGTCTGGTTAGGCCAGGGTGTTGATGCTCAAACCGGTCGTGATTACGGTGCCGGTTTTCACAGAAACATATACCGTGTTGCTGTAGAGCAATCCGTTGAAGATGCCTCATATGTAAAATTGAGAAGCATTGCGCTGGGATATTCACTGCCACAAACTGCGCTGGAGAACTTACCTCTCAGCCGGGTTCGTGCCAGTGTTACAGCAAATAATATATTGCTGTGGACTCCATTCTCACAGTACGATCCGGAAGCGTTTGTCAGCTCCGGCAGTAACCTGATTGGACTTGTTGACCTGGCCTATCCGGGAACAAGAAGCCTTGTCTTCTCATTAAATTTCTCCTTTTAATCCGTGAGGTATATCATTATGAAACATTCAGTAAAATTATTCCTTGTTTTATTATTGACGTTCTTCATGGCCACAGGTTGTGAAGACTACTTAGACATCAATACAGATCCGAATAATCCGACATCAGCACCGATTGAGGGTTTAATGTACCAGACATCGTTCGAAACCACACGAAACACATTCCGTGTTGGTTCTACGACATCATTTTTCGTACAGCACCTGGCATCACCAAACCAGGCAACAGGCACCGACATCCATGATGCCATCTCGTATGGTAATACATGGTCGCAGCTCTACTTCAATATTGGAGATCTACTCACTTTGATCGAGCAGGCTGAAACTATCAATGCTCCTCACTACAGTGGTATAGCACGGGTGATGAAGGCATACAATCTTAGTTTGCTGGTGAACATGTTTGGAGATGTACCCTATTCCGATGCATTCTCCCCGGAGACACTGCAGCCCGAATATGATTCTTCAGAAAGCATTTACAATGCAATACTTGGAGAACTTACCACTGCTATCTCTGAACTCGGCGCGGCAGAATCTTCTGCATCGCCTGGAAGTGATGATATGATTTTCGGTGGTGACCGTGCGGCATGGACCCGAACCGCGTATGCACTTCGTGCAAGATTTCTAAATCACTACAGCAAGCTTCCGTCTTATGATCCGGGTGCTGTTTTAGCCGCTGTCGACAATGCGTTTTCAAGCAGCGATGAAGATTTTGAGATGAGCTTTTTCGCCAGTGATGGTGTAGCCGCTCAAAATCAGTGGTACAGAACCGCTGTTCTCAATGCAGGCCTTAACTTGGGCGGATGGCTATCAACTCAAATCATTGATCACCTCAAAGGTGATTTATATGGTGTATTCGACCCGAGAATTGAGCTCATCACAGTGCCTGTTTCCAATCCAGATCACCCAAACTTCGGGGAGTACATAGGAACTAGAAATGGTGCAGGACGGGGCAGCGACCCGGAACAGGGAGTAAGAGCTGTACTCACCCCGGGTGCTCAGTTCTTCTACGCTTCAGGGCCTACACAGCCCCTTGAGAATGCAACCTTTGTTGAAATGAAGTTTATCGAAGCGGAGGCAGCACTTGCAGATAACAACCCAACACGAGCCTACCAGGCATACGAAGATGGTATTCGTGCACACATGCAAAAAATGGGTGTTGATCCGGCTGATATCGATGCATACTGGAATGAATCAACCGTTTCTGTTGGTGTAGCCAATCTTACGATTGATGAAATCATGAAGGAGAAATATGTAGCAATGTTTCTGAATCCTGAAACCTGGAATGACGCACGGCGTTATGATTACCAGTATCAAGGTTTTCAGGCACCGGCTAACTCAGCTCTCGGTGGAGAGATGATCCGGTTGGTGAGCTATCCTGATTCAGAAACACAACGTAATGAGAGCAATGTCCCAGCCAGAACCATGCTTGACAGGGTCTTCTGGGATGCTCCGT
>SKRK01000276.1 GCA_007118525.1 Balneolaceae bacterium | reverse complement strand
TTCCCGTTTTGACCCGTTCCAACGGTATTTACATCGGACAAACTCTCCTGTAGAGCTCTATTTATTATAGTTCGCTAATTGTAGCTCTCACAATTACTTTCTATTTTCTTTAGAACCAAATTTAGACATGAAAAAGAAAGTTGTTATAGTTGAAGACGACAGGCTTCTCGCACTCGTACTGAGAAAAATGGCCCAGTCCATGAATCTCAATGTTGTTGATATTGCCCATGGCGGCGAAGATGCCATTGATTCAGTAAATACTCATCAACCTGATTTAATACTCATGGATATCCTTCTTGCCGACAGTACTACGGGCATAGAGGCCATGAAAAGAATACGCGAACATTCCAATGTTCCTGTTATATATATCTCTGCACAAACTGACGATCAGCTTAAAAAGGATGCCATTAGTGTGCCCAACTCAATCTTTCTGATGAAACCGGTTCTAATGAATGAATTGAAATCTGCGGTGAGCGGAGTTCAGTTTGCGGCCTGAGGCCAGCCCGGTAAGCTAATCCATCTTTCCGGTTCTGTCAGATCTGAGAACTCCTGCGTCAATTCAGTTTTTCCTTTTATCTCTCTCATTAAGATAAAAGCCTCATCATACTCAAGGTCCCTCACTGCAAAAGATTTGCCCTGATCACCCGAAGCCACATGAACCTGTACTGAACATAGATTGCGGTATCGCTGTATCCAGCTTTGGCTGATCGTAATATCCTGCACCCTGTTTTTACGGATATAGGCCGTTGTTTTGGACAGAGCCCGGCTTCTAAACAAAAAGATATCCTCACCCCAGGCAACGGCTGCATCTTTATATTTGAGCCAACCCCAGAAGATCGATAGCAATGGCAAAATCCAAATCCAGTTATTCAAATCAAACGCGTAGTAAAGTGCTGCGGTAATTGCCGTAATCAAAAATGCAGATCGCAACAGATATCTTCGCAGCGCTCTCGCAGGCGGCTTAATTCCCTCGTGATGTTTTTGATAATCAGGGAGAACTTCATCCAGCAATGGTAAAATTTGGTCTTGTCGAATAAGCGGGAAAAGCACAATAGAGCCTGTACCCTTGTCATCGCCATACCCGGCACTCTCAAGATGTATAGAGGCGTAGCCAAGAGGCTGTCTGATCAGCCCCTCGGCAACATGTATGGCCTGAATTCGGTTATAAGGCACCGTAATTCTCTTCTTTTCAAAGATACCCCTTGAAATAACGATCTCCTTCTCCTTTAACTCAAGATGAAAATCACCATAGGTGAATAGCGTGCTGAAAAACGAGATGAGCCATGCAACAACCACAAAAATTACTATCACAGAAATTATCAGTATGGTATCCGTCTGTGAAGGCAGCATTCCAAAGAGATACTCAAAAAGTTCTGATTCACTTATTATTGGCTCAATTTGTGAAAAGAGTGTAGCCAGTATAGAGAGCGCAATACCAAAACTTCCGGATGTAGAGGCGGCAATCAGCAGCTCTTTTCCGGGGAGGTTAAATATTTTTTTAATCTCATCTTTTACTGCCGGCTCACCATTCTCATCAACGTTAATCTGTTCCCCATCCCCCTTTTGGCTCCTTAGTATGCGATTGATCTCTTTTGCCTTCTCGATGGTAACTGCTTCAATGGCGGCCTCTCTTGAACTTGACCCCGCAGTTTGAATGTCCAGTTTAACCAGGCCGAATAAGCGTTGAATAACACCGGATGTAATATCAATAACCTGAATACGGTCTTTTGTGAGGTAGAGATTTTTTCTGACAAAAATGCCGCTTTTTATATGTAGTTCACCGTCCTCAATTTTGTATAGAAATCGCCACCAATTGGCAACCCCCAGAATGAGCAACAAGGCAAAACCACCTGCAATCCACCAAAGAAATGGAAAACTCTCACTTCTCGCACCCACAAACAGAAATACGAGGATAGTAATGAGGTTGCCTCGAATTAAACCAAAGGCTCTGCTGATAGCTGCAACCGGATGTTGGCGCTGAAATTCATACATCTTCTTCGGCAAGCCTTGCATAGGTTGAAATTTGATTGCGAACACGATCGGCCAACACTGCATCGAGAGCCGGTATCTCGTGTGTGGTTGCCGCCGTAGAGATGGTTACGCTTGCCAGATCGTAAAAGCGAAGCAGAGGCCCCTGGCGTGTATCAACATGCTGTACCCTGCTTAATGGGATAAGCGTCCGGTTTTTCATGAGCACTCCTCTTTTCAGATCAATCTCCTTTTCATCAATGGAATAGCGCCAGTTTTTCCAGGTTAAATATGGGAAGAGAACAATCGATAAAACCCACAATACAACAAACAGGAGAGAAGTTGCTGCAATAACCCAGAAATGGAACCCCTGTGTGCCAAAAACAGCACCATAAACAACAGGTATGGCAAAAAAGAAGAGATTTCCAATAGCATTACCCAGTTGCCAGACACGGATTGCACGGGGTGTTAATTTGTGAAAAGGTGTTTGTTTCATAACCTGCATTTTATAGTGCTAAAAGTAAGCGTTCGTTTGCAGAGATGGTATTTCTTTTTCTAAAAGGGCAACTCTTAACCGCATATACCTAACAAAAAAAAACCACCTCGGGTGAAGCCCGGGTGGCTTTAGAATAGAGACAGTTAAAATCTTAACCGTTATTCTTCATTTCCTGAATTTCAAGACGGATATCCTGAGATAGTTTCTTCAGATCCTGCAGCTGCTTTCTTGCTCTGGTACCGGCAGCTTTGTTTCCTTTGTTGTAAAACTTATCCAAGTCACCTTCCAGCTCTACCATCAGGTTTTTCACTTCGTCAATTCTGCTCATATAAATCTCCAATTAAATTAATATTTACTATGATGAAATAAGCTCATCAAATTGTTATAGTGCAAAGATCATTATACATCCCTGTACAACTAAACTGGCTTAATTTAACACAATAGATGGTAAATACACGCCATTTTATCGTTTTTTTTAGTCAATCATTTCTTTACAACATTCTGCTGTGATGGCACTGGGCGGACAATTACAAATTGAATCATAAGTATAATTATTTTAATAATTTATAAACTTCCAGTTTATATCAATGTGAAACACAATTCAGTTTCATTCCAGCCGTTTTCCAAAACATTTGTTGAAAAATATCCCATTCAGGCTATCTCAAAGCTCTATTTCTGTTCGCGATAATCATCTGCAGCCTGTTCACCGCGTTTCTGACTTACGAAGAAGCATACAAACATCGCTATCAAAAAGAGCCCGGCACAGAACAATAGCGATTGCTGTAAACCGATTTGAGCCTGAAGCAGGCCCAAACCGATAATCCCAAATATTCCGGCCATTTTGTAGAACAATCCCCAAAATCCGAAAAACTCAGCCGCTTTTGCATCCGGAGTAAACAAACCAACCAGGGTGCGGCTGGCAGATTGGCTCGACCCAAGACACAAACCGGCGATCAGGCCAATAAACAGAAATACATACTGCTCTTCAAAATCAGCCTGGAATGCAGCGTTCAGCCAGTCAGTTATATCTAGCACGCTGTAGATTCCCATCACGCCCACAAACCACAAAAAGAGTATAAAGATATTGGTAACCAGTGCACCGATTTTATCCTGTACAAAACCAAAAAGAAATGCACCTAATGCAGCTGTTATCTGGACAATCACAAACATTAAAATACGAACCTCCTCATCCCACTGAACAATCTGATCGCCATAGATAAATGTAAATGAGATTACAATGTATATACCTGCCATTTCAAAAAAGACAGATATCAGAAAGACAGAGAGATCTCTGAACTTACCAATTTCATTGATTGTTTTGCCAAGCCTGCTAAAGCCCATGCTAACATAGCTTTCTCCACGCGGCAGTCTCTGCTTCGAGCCATATTCTCTGAGCCACACAAAGGTCGGTATCGCAGCCAGCAAAAAAAACAGCCCTGCCAGAGGCCCCACAAAACGGATCCGGTCAAAGTTTTCTGCAGTGGGTTCCCCCAGGTAGAGAATCACTATACCGGCCGAAAAGAGACCTCCCACATATCCAATTGACCAGCCAAAACCTGAAATCTTGCCCAGATCTTTAGGAGGCCCCAGGTTTGGCAGAAATGCAGCGACAATGGTTTCACCTATGGAATAGGCGTAATTGGAAATCACCAGCAGTATCACACCCAGAACTATCATGCCCGGTTCTACAAAGTAGAGTGCGCTTGAGCTGATTACCGTAACGATATAGCTATAGAAAAGGAACCTCTTTTTACTGGCCCTGAAATCCATAATGGCTCCAAGAACCGGGCCTGTAAGCACCACCATAAAGTAGCTGATGGAGAGTGCAATACTCCAGAGAAGGTTGCCAAGCCGGTAATCTTCACCATCATTTCCGACAATTACGGTGGTAAACAATACCGGGAATATTACGGTGATGATTAAGAGGGTGTAGGCCTGATTGGCAAAATCGAACATTGCCCAGCCAAAGATCTCCTTTTTGGATGCCCTGGGCCTGTCTTTACGTTCCTGAAACATTATCTGAATTTAGGTTAACAGAATGAGGGTCTGATATATCAAATTTTTGCACCTATCGCAATGATTCCGTTTAAAGTTGTTTAGCAAACTTTTTAGATTCTTTAACTGCCAGTTCATCCACGCGATTATTCAGTTTATTGTCTGAATGCCCTTTTACTTTGATCCAGCTCACTTTATGGGGTTCTGCTGATTGTAGTAGCTCCTCCCAAAGCCCCCTGTTTTCGACCGGTTTTTTATCAGCTTTTTTCCATCCTCTGTTCAGCCAGTTTGCGATCCACCCTTTAGTAAATGCATTTATTATTAGGGCACTGTCGCTATGAATCTTTACGTGGCACGGTTTCTTTAATGCTTTCAACCCTTCAATCACCGCTCTCATCTCCATGCGGTTATTTGTTGTATCGGGTTCACCACCGCTCAACTCTTTCTCTTTTCCATTCCAAATGAGCAGAGCCCCCCAGCCTCCGGGTCCGGGATTTCCGCTGCAGGCTCCATCTGTATAGAGTATTACTTCAGGCAGATTAGACGACATATTTTTCAGTAATTGGCTTAAATGATTCTTTCATCTCCAGGGTTCTGTTCAGCACCATGGAAATCCAATCTTCATGATTTTCACCGGCATAGATAATAGATCTCGACGAATTGATAATAGGGATCCCCTTATGAGTTTCCAGAACTTTTTGCAATTCCATCAGAGAACCACCCTGGGTTCCTATTCCGGGTATAAGCAGATGAGAGGATGAATGTGCACTCAAAACCGGCTGCAGGTCTGAAGATTGTGTGGCCCCAATTACCATTCCGAGATGAGTGGCTGACCCTGTCTGTAACTTTGAAAGTTCTTCTGCAATATATTCACTCAGCGATGTGCGCCCTTCAAAGCGTCTTTTCATAAAATCGGCCGCACCGCTGTTCGATGTCATCACAAGTACAAAAACCGCTTTCTCTTCATCTTTTGTATATGGCACTAGCGTTTCGAGGCCCATAAATGGATTCAGCGTTATGGCATCGGCCCCCAGCCGATCAAAAAAAGCTTCCTTATATTTATCGGCGGTATTCCCAATATCGCCGCGCTTTGCATCAGCAATAAGAATCCTGTTGGATGGAATCACATCCATCAGTTTCTCAAACGCTTCCCAGCCCGGTGCTCCTAAAGCTTCAAAAAAAGCCAGATTCGGTTTAAATGCACAGGCATGCGGTTTCGTTATCTCTACAATTCTCCTGCAAAATTCGAATATAAGTTCCGCATCATCGGATATTTTTTCTCTTAGTGGCTGTGGAATCCTTGATACGACCGGGTCTAAACCAACACATAGTAAAGACTGAGTTGATTGAATGGATCGTGTTAATTTTTCAGTAAAAGTCATTAATAAATATTTATGCTAAGATTTTGCAAGATAATAATTAAAAGCCTAAGATTGGGCGTTCGATTTAATGAATTTCAAATGCTTTAAACAGATACCATCATGAGTTGGTTCGAAGATTGGTTCGATAGCCCCCTATACGAAAAGTTATATGCCGACCGCGATGATAATGAAGCCGACCTGCTGGCCAACTTAATCGAGAAAGAGTTGCCGGCAGATCAGTATCCCAAAGTCCTCGACCTTGGATGCGGCAGGGGCCGGCACTCCATTACACTTGCCAGGCGCGGTTACGCTGTTACCGGTATAGATCTTTCCAAACAAGCCGTAAAAAAGGCGCGTGAAAAAGCTTCAGCACTGGGCCTGGACAATCTCACATTCCATATTGGCGACATGAGGGAGCCTCTGCCTGTTCGCTTTGATGCTGTTTTAAATCTATTCACCACCTTTGGATACTTTCTGGACGACTCAGAAAATGCAAAGGTGCTGCAAAGCGTAAACAAGATGCTGCAGACGGATGGCTTGCTGCTTATCGATTATCTGAATGCGCAGTACGTGGAAAATAACCTGGTACCAAAAGAGAGCGGGAGTTATACAGGAGTTACTTATGAGGTAGAGAGATTTATCAAAAACAGAATGGTATTTAAGAATATACGTTTCTCAAAAGGCGACTTAACTGAGCCGATTGAGTACCAGGAACGCGTAAAATTGTACGGTCTGGATTGGTTCAAAACCCATTTGCATCAGTGCGGATTTTCACTTGAAAAAACATATGGAGACTATACCGGCAGCCCGTTCAATGAATCTGAAAGCAGCAGGTTATTGATGATTGCCCGAAAAACAGAATCAGATAACGGTTGATTGGAACACCTCTTCGGCACCATGCGGGGGGCGCTCAAGCGTCCAGGTTTCAAAATAGAATTTTCGTTCAGACTGGATTCGCTTCCCGTTTATGCTGAAAAATCTAAAATCATCCGACAACAGGCTCTTCAAGGGCTCAAAAAAGAGTGGGTAGATATTCTTTTTTGAGAATAGATGCAGGTCAAAACCCTGGTGTGCATGCTCCTTGTAGAGCACCAGATCATCACTCTCCAGCACTTCGGCCAGGTACTCTTTCTTGTGGCCTACATTGCTCTCAAAGTCCACATTCAGCTTCCCGGTATCCCAGGTGTGGCTACTCTCTTTTGATAGCAGTATTGCATCACCGATTTCAGCGATCTCAATTACACCTTTCAACAAAGATGTTTCTCCTTCATAAAAGCAATTATACTCCTGAAGGGCAGACTCAAAAATATCCAGAAAAGCCGGATAGGCCACCAGCTGATTAATTCCAAAGCGCTGCTCGGGCAACACGGTTCCGGTAAAATAAAACTTTGAATAGGTCGGGTCGGGCTTAAGGAAGTCCTCGATGCTGCTGGTA